>NZ_CDWTNB010000031.1:0-32439 GCF_977947065.1 Frankia sp. CgJB1 | reverse complement strand
GGATGGCCTGCTCCGGGGTCGGGTAGAAACGGTAGCGGTACGCCTGCTTCACCACCTTCGACCCCATAAGTGACAGGATGGCAGGCTTGCCTGTCACGCTGTCGTTGATGCGCTAGCCCTGCCCTGAAGGGCGGGGCTAGCGCGCTACGTTCCTGGGTCACGAGGCCTCTAGGAGCGGGTTGGGGATCGGCACGTACACCGACTGGGTGGCCACCGGTCCGACCAGTTCGTCCCGCCCGTCCACGCAGGTGCGCAGGTTGGCCTTGCACGGCAGGGTGGGGGAGTCGAGCAGCCTGGTGATCAGTGCTCGGCGAGCGGCGGGTGGCCGCGGCCCCCGCCCGCGTGGGCTATCCCCGTCCAGCCGGTGGAGCAGGCCACGCACCCGCCCGAGCAGGCGACGCTCGTCCGCGACACCCGCGACTCCGAGCGCCCCGGCGAGGGCGAAGACGTTGTTCACGAACAGGTAATAGATGGTCCTCTCGGCCACCAGCGCGTCATCGAAGATCGTGTCGAGCCCGGCACCGAAGCCGGGCAGCAGCCGCTGCACCTCCGCCGCGGCGGAGGTGGCCACGTAGTAGCCCTGGCTGTCGCGGTACCAGCCGGCGATCGGCCAGCCCGCCGCGTCCAGGATGACCAGGGTGTTCTGCAGGTGGGCCTCGACGCCGATCCCGAAATGCAGGTAGAGGTCCACCACTGGGGCGGCCACCACGGTCAGGTAACGGTCGAACCAGGCGTCGGTCAGCGTCGGGAGGGGATCGCTCAGCGAGCCGGCCAGCGTCGTGAGGAGCCGGGGAAGCATCGCCGTCCGGGCCCGGCCACGGCTGTCCGTGGTCCGCGCGGGCCTGGGCGCGATGAGTGCCGCGGCGCACACTGCCCGGTCAACTGACCCGAACGGATTGACCCGGATGGCGGTCTCCAGCCCGACGCCGTCCTCGTCGTGCCCTCCGTCGTGCCGCTCGCCGGACCCGACCGGCAGCGGTGTTGCGGGGCCGGTTCGGGGCCGACTGTCCCCTCCCGGTCGGGTGACGGCCACCCAACCGGGCTCCCCGATGAGGTGGAAGTTCGGATGTCGGGCGGCGAGCGCCGCGCCGAGACCGGCGTCGATCAGCCTCGCGGTCATCGCGCCGAGCCGCAGCTCGTCGAGCTGCAGCACCCGGCACGAGTTGGTGATCCGCATCCCCAGCGAGAGCTTGAGCATCACCGGGATATCCGGCCGCCAGACGGTACGCAGCGACGAGGTGGGATACCACCGGTGTCCGGACATCCCGAGGTCGATCAGGCGGCCGTCCGCGAGCAGATCGGCGACCGGTTCCCGCCTGCTGACCTCGCCCGCCTGCCAGGGATGCGCGGGTACCACGACGTAACCGGCGGGAATGTCCGGGCGACCGCGTCCGCCGGTCCGAGGGGACCCCGCGAGCCCGGGTGGGCCATGTCGGTCTGGTCCGGAACCGGACGCGGCCGAGAGGTCGGACTTCGGCTCCTCGGCCCCACCGTCTTCCCTGGCCAGATCCGCCAGCAGCCGGATCAGGCCCCGGCCGTTCGTGCCGAGGGCCTGGTCCCGCCCTCCGGAGCGGGTCGTCGTGTTTCCCGAGACGGTCACTACGGAGGGATGGGCGGCGAACCAGTGCAGCGCAAAGGACCCGCCGACTTCCGGGGAGTAGGTGGCCAGTGCCTCCGGCGAAGCCCCTTGGCGACTCTTGGCCGCCGGATGGAACGGATGACCAGTGATCAGGGCCTGCTCCGCGGCGAGGAACGGGGGGACGGCGGCCGGGTCCGGCCCGGGACTGCGGGCCGCGAGGCAGCTCGCGATCCAGCCGGCGGAATCGATGATCCTTCCCAGCGCCTGGGCGCCGAGGGCTGGCGGTAGCCCATCCCGCGTGGCGACCTCCCGGACGAGCAGCGCGGCGAGCAGGCCCGCGTCCACCGGGGCTGGTTCGCGGGCCGCGCAGACCAGGCGCGGTGGTCCGAACCCGTGCCATCCGGACGGGGAGTGGTGCGTCAACGTCGCCCGAACGGACAGGCCGGACGCGGGTAGGTCGATGCCGAGCGTCCGGGCGTCGGCCGGTAACCGGATGCCCGTCTCCCGCACCCAGCACCGCAGCAGAGTCTCCGTGACGATCTCGTCCGCGATGGTCTCGGGCTGCGGTCGATCGTCGGTCACGACCGCTGCCGGGCCCTGGTGGAACCACCGGTGGCAAGGACGTCCCCGGTCTCGGCGATCAGCCCGAGCAACGCGTCGACGTCCGCCGCGGTGGCGTCAGGATTGAGCAGGGTCAGCTTCAGGAAGACCTCGTGACGGGGACCGATCTGGGTGCGCCCCACCACGGCCCGGCCAGCGACGAGCAGTTCCCGGCGCAGCCGGGCGTTGATCCGGTCCACCCGGTCGGGGGAGGGCGGGCCCGCGGGTCCGGACGGGGTGGTTCCGGACGCGGTGGGGCCGGACGCGGTTGGATCCGAGGTAATCTGTGGCGGCCGGTAGCGGAAGACGAGGGTGCTGAGTGTTACCGGGAAGGCGAGTTCGAGACGAGGGTCGGCGCGCACCGTCCGTGCTGCGTGCTGCGCGAGATCATGGCAGGCATCCACCCGGGCGCCGAGACCGTCGCGGCCGAGAGCCCGAAGGGTGACCGCGATGGGGAAGGCGTCCGCGCGGCGGGTGGTCCGCAGCGACCGGCCCAGCAGGCTGGTGAAGCCGGCCGCCTCGTCATCCTCCGGGTTGAGGTACTCCGCCCGTGTCGCGAGGCTGGTCCAGCCGTCGTCGCGGGCGGTGAGGAAGACCCCGGCCGGCGTCGGCTGCCAGCCCAGTTTGTGCAGATCCAGTGCGACCGAATCTGCGAGGTCGAGTCCGTCCAGCAGGCCGGCCAACCGATCGGACAGCAACGCGCCGCCGCCGTGGGCGGCGTCCACGTGAAGCCAGCAGGCCGCCCCGCCGGACCTTGCCTCCATGTCCGATAGCCCGCTCGGGTCGTGCACCCCACCTAACCGGACGCGATGTTCCTCGACCACCGCGGCGATCTGCCGAAGCGGGTCGACCGCGCTCGCATCGGTGGTACCCGCGGTGGCCACGACGATGGCCGGCCCGGCGTGCGCGGCCAGGGCGTGGCGTAGCGCCTCGACGCGCATCCGGTGCTGGTCGTCGGTCTCGATGACCCGCACCGGAGGATCGTCGATCGCGAGCAGGGACGCCGCCCGATCAATCGAGAAGTGTGCCGCCGCCGAACGGAACACCCGAGGTGCCGGCCGGTCCGCTCCTCGGTGCCCGGCATCGTGACCCGGGGCGGCCGGGCCCAGAGTGTCTTGCCCGGTCGGGCCACGGCGGGCCGCGTCCCGACCGAGGAGCAGGCCCATCAGGTTCGATTCGGTCCCGCCGGTGGTGATCGTGCCGGTGGCCCGGTCCGGATCGAAGCCGACCAGCGTGGCCAGGGTCGCGACGACCTCGGTCTCGATCGTCGTGGCCGCGGGAGCCTGGTCCCAGGAGTCCAGGGACGGATTGAGGGCGCTCACGGCGAGGTCGGCGGCGACCGCGACCGCCAGCGGGGGGCAGTGCAGATGGGCGGCGCACCATGGGTCCGCCGGGTCCGCGGAACCGGCGGCCAGGGCTTCGACCAGGCCGGTCAGCGCGGCCGACGGGCCGATTCCGGCCCTCGGTAGCAGGGTCCCTGTACCGTCCGGGGGGGTCGGATCGGCCGGAATCGGATCGGCCGGAGCCAGGCCGAGGGCTGCCCTGGTCATGGCGCGCACCACCGGTGGACCACCGGCGGGCAGCGGGCCGCCGCGGATCCGGCGGCCATCGTCGAGGGCGGCCAACGCGAGATCGACCATTGGCCGTAGCCCCGGGAGAATAGGGACCTCCCGCATCCGCGGACCGTCCGTGGGCCCCCCATTCCTCCGCCCCCGTTCCTCCGCCGGCGGGGGCTTCCCGGCCGGCGTGGGCTCTCCGGCTGGCGCGGTGGCGACAGGTGTGTCAGGGCTGCGCGGGGGGATCATCCGGCGGATCCGAACCCGACGGGTGCCTGATCGGCGGGTGGGTGTCCCAAGGCCGCGTGGACGGAGAGCCTGCGGACGGCGGCATCGATGGCGTCGGCGAGGGTTGTGAGGACGCGATCGCCCTCCTCATCGCTGAGGATCAGTGGTGGCAACAGCCGGGCGACCGCGCCGTGCCGCCCACCGAGCTCGATGATCAGGCTGCGGCGCAGACATTCGGCCCGTACCAGACCGGCGAGCTGCGGGTCGGCGGGGTGCGCGCCGACGAGGTCGGGGGCTGCGGTCGGATCAACCATCTCGGCGCCGAGCATCAGCCCGCGGCCGCGCACGTCGCCCACCTGCGGCCGGTCCCGGGCGATCTCCGCCAGGCCGGTGAGTAGGCGCGTGCCGAGCCGGGCGGCGCGTTCGTCGAGACGGTCCTCCCGCACCAGGCGCAGCGTGGCGTGGCCTGCGGCCATCGCCAGCTGGTTTCCACGGAAAGTGCCGGTATGTGCCCCGGGCGCCCAGGTGTCCAGCTCAGACCGGTAGACGATGACGGCCAGTGGCAGCCCGCCGCCGATCGCCTTGGACATGACGATGATGTCGGGGGTGATACCGCTGTGCTGCGCGGCCCAGTACTTCCCGGTGCGACCGACTCCCGTTTGGACCTCGTCCAGGATCAGTGGGATGCCGCGGCGACGGGTGATCTTGCGGACGGCGCGGAGCCAGCCGTCGGGCGCGGGAATCACCCCGCCCTCGCCCTGAACCGGTTCTACGATCAGTGCCGCCGGCCTGACGACCCCTCCGGCGGGGTCATCGAGGAGACGTTCGATGTAGCGGGCGGACAGCTCGGCACCGTCCGGACCGGGGGCGCGACCAGACCCCACCCCGAACGGGCACCGGTAGGGGAAGGGGAACGGCAGCCGTACGACGGATGTCGACGGCGGCAGAGGATCTTTGACGGCGACGTTCCCGGTCACGGCCAGGGCGCCCGCCGTCATCCCGTGGTATCCACCGGTGAACGCGAGGATGGTCTGGTTGCCCGTCACCGTCTGCGCGAGCTTGATGGCCGCCTCGACCGCGTCGGCGCCGCTCGGGCCGCAGAAGTGCAGCTTCACATCGCTCCCCATGCCGGCCGGCAGGCAGCCACGGAGTTCATCGGTGAAGGCGTCCTTCTCGGGGGTGGCGAGGTTGAGCGTGTGCAAGGGGGCCCCTCGGGTGAGCATCGACGTGATCGCCTCGGTCACCACCGGATGGTTGTGTCCCAGTGCAAAGCGTTCCGGCGCCGGCCAGGCAGTCCAGGTAGCGGCGGCCATCCGCGCCGAGAACCATGGTTCCGGACGCCCGGACAGGCACGATCGGGAGGGTCCGCGCATAGGTCCGTGCCGCCGATTCGCGCTGACGCTGACGCGCGAGGATCATGGCCGGGTTCGCGGCACCCGTGGGTGCGGACGTGGGACCCGCGGTGGCGGGGGCTGCGGGCGTGGACCTGGCGGCGACGGGGGTCGTAGCCACGGGGGGTGTGGTCACGGGGGGCGTCGTCGCGGCTCTCGTGGTTACGGAAGGCACGGCCGCGGAGGGCGCCGTGCGGCCGGCTGGGCCGCCGGCGGCGGCGTCACGAGCGGAAACCGTCATCGCGGGCGACTCCCTTTCGCGCAGGCTGATTGAGGGAAGCCTAACCTAAGCCAGTCGCACCATGGTTGCTCCGCGCAAGGTTATGGTGGCGCCAAGCAGACTTGGTGGTCTCTTCATAGTCCGTCCGGGGGAGTCGGGTTGCGGCAGAAACATCGGCCTCAGGCTGTGGTGTTTGCGGCATGTCCACTACACGCCCGTCGATCCGGATCAGACAACCGGTTATGGCGGTGACGAACGTCCCGCGATCGTCCGGCGGCACGGAAGCCGGAGGCGGTCCGTGTGAGGTATCAGGCACCGTTTGCGGATCCGATCCGTGTTTCGTCGCCCCACCATCGGGCTAGCCGACAGAGTCGGGTCCAGGTGGAGACCACCCATCCGAGACCACCCGTCTGGACCACCCGTCTGGACCATGCGTCCGCGCTCGGCAGCCCGCGGCACACGCCATCGCTCCTGTGCGCCTGGCGGCAGAGTGGGTTGTCCTGTCCCTGGCGGACGACGCGGCTGAGCTCGGGCGCCTGAGGGAGTCTCGGACGACTGATGGAGTGACGACTGATGGAGTGAGGAGTCGATCTGGTGGACCTGCCGCCCTCGGCCGCGCCGCTGCGCGCCCTGCCCGCCGAAAGCCTCCCCCGCCCGGTGTTGACCGCGGTGCGTGACTGGCCGGCTGGCGCCGGAGAGGTCAGTGCCTACTTTTACGACCCGGCGGCGGCCGCGCGGAACGCCGCGGCGCTGCGGGCCTGCCTGCCCATGTGGGCGGAGGTCTGCTACGCGGTCAAGGCCAACAGCTTTCCGCCGATACTCGACGCCCTGTTGCGTGGGCCCGGTCCGGACATCCCTCGGTCGGGGCGGGAACGGAGTGACTCCAGCCTGGGCGCCACCCCGACCGGCGCCAGGACCGGCGCCAGCGGCCGGGGCATCGACGGTTTCGAGGTCTCCTCCGCGCACGAGGTGCGCCTGGCGCAGGCAGCGTACGGCCGGGTCGACCCCGCTCGGCGTCCCTACCTGGTCGCCTCCGGACCGGGGAAATCGATGACCCTGCTTACCGCGCTGGTCTCGGCCGACGTCGACGTCGTCAACGTCGAGAGCTTCGGTGAACTGCGCCGCCTGGACGCCGTCGCCGCCCGACTCGGCCGTCGGGTACGGGCGGCGGTGCGCGTCAACCCGGCCCGAGTGGGACTGGCAGGCTCCCTCCAGATGGGCGGTCGGCCGAGTGCGTTTGGCATCCCCGAAACGGAGGTCCCCGCCGCGCTCGAACTCGCGGCGGATCTGGCCCATATCGACGTCGTCGGATTCCATGTCCACGCGGTGTCCGGCAATCTCGATGCCGCCGCCCATCTGGGCTACGTCCGGTGGTGTCTTGATTTCGCCGCCCGGACGGCTGCCGCGGCCGGGATCGAGCTGCGGATGGTCGACGTGGGCGGTGGATTCGGGGTTCCTTTCGAACCGGACCGGCGCGGTGACCGGCCCTTCGACCTAATCCGATTTGGTGAGGGACTGAGTTCGCTGCCGGTTCCGGACGGAACTCGGGTAATCTTCGAGCCGGGGCGGATGCTGGTGGCCGACTCCGGCTGGTACGCCGCCGAAGTGATCGACGTCAAACATTCCTACGGGACGGAATTCGTGATTCTGCGTGGCGGAATTCATCATTTCGCGCTGCCGACATCGTGGGAGATCATCCATAACTTCGCCGTCGTGGAGAGATCGGGCCGGAACGGTGGGCCGGAGCCGGAGCCGAAGGACACGCGGGAGGCGGTGGTCGAAGGTCATCCGGTGACGGTGGTCGGGGAGCTGTGCACGCCGGAGGACACCCTCGCCCGTGACATCACGGTCGATCGGGTGCGGTCGGGTGACGTCGTCGTCTTCCCCATGGCGGGTGCGTACGGCTACGAGTTCGCGCTGCCGGATTTCCTTGGCCACCCCCGAGCCCGGCGCGTCGAGCTTCAGGGAACGCGGCATGCTCCGTTCCCCACCGATCGGTCGAGCTGATCGGATACCCGGGAGAGGAATGTTCCCTCAGTACCAGGTTTAAGTTCATCGCTCCAGCCGCCATGGCAGTTATTTCTGGCATTCTGGGAAATATTAATCCAAGTCGTATTTTTCAGATTATTGACAATCTGTTGATGGGGCAATGCGTACCGTTTATCGGTCTGGCGCCTAAATGGGACATTGCGGACGGCGGGGACTGATGTGCCGTGGTTCTGGTCTGTTCGGCTGGTCAAAAGCAGGACTTCTGTCACAATTAATAGACAACTAGCAATCTAGGGTGGCATTTCTATCGGATCAGCCGTGACTGCCGATCGGGAGTCACACCAGGACACGGCCGGGAGTATCGATCGGGGAGAAGACCCATGTTTTCGTACCTACATCGTCTCAGGACCATCAGCGTGCTCGGCGCGGCGACCCTCGTCGGCGGGCTGTTTGGCGGCGGTGGTTACGCATACGCGCAGAGCAGTTTCACCGGCAACCCCTGGGTGTTCCGGGCGACCAACCAGAGTGCCGAGGAGCTTCGTATCCAGTCGACGGGCGGGCCCAACGGCCAGCTGTTCATCGTCTACGACCATCTGAACCAACCCATCTTCGCCGTCAACAAGGCCGGCGGCGCCGGTGTGTTCGGGGACAACTTCAACGTCCACCAGGGCAACGACATCCTGCATCCTTGGGTGCGGATCAGCGTCACCGATCCGCAGCCCGCCGACTGCGTGACCACGGGCCAGCTCGTCCTCGGGGGCTCGACCGGTTCGGGTGGCCGCGTCTGGCGGTGCGTCGTCGGGCAGGGGTGGACGCCCGTCCTCTGACGGGACGTGGCCCGCTCGGACGATCGTGACGTCATGATCCGGTGTCGCATTGCTTTTCAAGTAGCGCACGCCCTTTTGCCATGGCATTATATCAAGGTGCCGCTAAGCCTCACTGCCTATGGACGCCGGGGCGACAGCGCCGCACAGGCGACACTGAGCCGGCACCGGCAGCCGGCCGGCGAATTTGGGGGACCTGAGCACGGTCTGCGGTCCCTGGACCGTGCCTTGCTCCCCATACTCGGCCGCCGCGATCCTCGCCCGCGTTCCCACCATGACCGCCGCCCTGGACGCCGCGAGCGCCCCGGCCGGCGCATCCGGCCCGAGCATCCCGTTGACGCCCGTCTCGGCCTGGCAACCCGGCGACCCGCTCTTCGCCGCCGGTTCCGATGGCACCCCCGACAACTGGCACCCCCGACAACCCCGGGCACGTCGGCATCTACCTCGGCGGCAAGCAGGTGCTGCACGCCCCCACACCGGCGACGTCGTCAGCATCGTTTCGCTCGACCGGTACGAGAAGGTCACCGGCGCCACCAGACCTTCTGCGCTGACCCGCTGACCCGCTGACCAATGATCAGGTGATTCGCCGACCATGTCGGACCCATCCGCTGCGGGGGAGGGCCGGGTGGGGAATGACGTGACGGCGTCAGAGGCCCTTGGTGATGATCGTGACGGCCGCCTTGGCGTCGTTTGGCCGGGCCGCCTCCCAACCCGCGCGTGCCGCTCCGGTGCGGCCTGATCCGGCACGGTCCGATCTCGACCGCCTCGACAGGACCGGGAAGGGGGACATCCCAAAGGCGGACGACAGCAGGGCCGATGCGGAGGCGGATGCGGCCGGGGGGCGGATCGGTGGGGAGCACCGGGCCGCCGGGGCGGAGCGGGTCACGGCGGTGGGTTCGGCGGGTTCGGTCGGTGACGACCCGTCGGCGGACGACGGCCCCTCGGGCAGCGAGGAGTTCCCGGCGTCCGGGGATGCCGCGCCGTCGGCTTCGGGGACGGAGGTGGACCGCCGACCCATCACCGGCGCCGGCAGGTCGAACCACAGGTACTTCCCTGACTCGACCGCCACCGTCCCCCAGCTGCCCGCCAACGTGTCGAGAACCAGCAGGCCGCGACCGCCCTCGGCGTCCGGCGCGGCCTCACGCCGCTGCGGCAGGACCGTCGAGGTGTCCGACACGGACGCGTGGATCAGACCGGGCCGTATCTCGATGAGCAGCCACAGCGGCGGCTGCCCGTACTTGACCGCGTTCGTCACGAGCTCACTGACGAGCAGCTCGGCGGTGCCGCGCACGTCCTCGGGAAGGTCCGCCAGCCGGATGCCCTCACGGAGCACCCTGCGGGCCTGCGGGACGGCAGAGGGCAGATAGGGGAGCTCGGCGAGTATGTGGGTTGCGGGTGGGCAACTGGACGTTGCCTGCCGTACCACATCCATCGGGACCGAAAACGCGCTCATCGACCACCAAACCTGTGCGAGGATATCGAGGTGGCTCTACCCACTGGGTGGGGATTGAAGCCTCTGTTTCCGGATCGCACCTCTTGAGGCCATGCCGATACGGCATCCGGTGGTGTCCCCTCTCCGTGGGCCCTTCGTGCCCGTGGGGTCCGGGCCTTCGTGCCCGTGGGGTCCGGGGCCCGCAGTACGCCCGCGGGCGTACCGGAGGTGCCCTCGGAGGTAGCCCGGAGCGCCCATCATGCCGGTCAGCCGGGCACGCGCGCCACGAGGATCGCGACGTCGTCGCGCAGGTTGCCGCCGGCGAACCGCTCGGCGGCGGCCAGGACGCGATCCGCGATCCCCTGCGCTGACAGTCCCGCGCACCCCCCGATCGCGTCGAGGAGCCGGTCCTCGCCGAGCAGCTTCCCGCCATTGCGGGCCTCGATCACCCCGTCGGTGTAGAAGACCAGTGACTCGCCCGGGCGCAGGACGATCTCGAACCCCGGAAACGAGACCTCGTCGTCGTCGAGGACGCCGAGCAGGGTTCCCGGGCGACCGACGAGCGAGGCGTGCCCGTCAGCGTGCAGCACCACCGGCTGGGGATGGCCGGCGAGGAACAGCCGCAGTCGGATCCCGGTGCCGGTGCCGGTGCTGGTGTCGGCGGACTCGCTCCCCGCGGGTCCGCCGGCCGGCGCCATGATCGCGGCGGCGGCCAGGGTGCAGAACCGGCTCTGCCCGTTCGGATGAGACGACGTGGCGTCGCGCAGGGTCCGGTTCAACTCGAGCAGCACCTCGCCGAGCTCCGTACCCCGGCCCGTCAGCAGCCGCAGGACGGCGCGGGCCACCCCGGTCACGGTGGCGGCCTCTGCACCCTTGCCACAGACGTCGCCGATGGCGATCGTCCAGCCGAGCGGACCCGACAGCAGGTCGAAGAAGTCGCCGCCGACGTCGAGACCCGCCGACTGCGCGGCGCCATAGGCGGAACCGAGATCCAGTCCCTCGATCATCGGCAGCTCCGGTGGGCGCAGACCCGCCTGGAGCGTGCCGGCCAGTTCCACCTGCCGGCTGTAGAGCCGGGCGTTGTCGACTGCGAAGGCGGCCCGGCGCGCGAGGTCGGCGAGTAGATCGATCTCGTCCGCGGCGAAGGCGTTGCCCTCGGGGCGGCCGAGCGCGAGCACCCCGAGTACCCGCCGCCGGGCCCGCAGTACCATCACGAGCGCCGGTCCGCCGAGCGCGGTCAGCGAACGCACCCGGTCTCCGCTCGCGGAGCGCACCGCCGCCATCAACAGGCCGTCCGGGTCGACCGCGGCAGCGGTGAGGGCGCCCGCCGCATTCTCCTCCGCGTGCGCCGCCGCCCACAGGGCGGGATCGGCGTTCTCCCGGTGCAGGTACACCGCGCACCACTGGGCCAACCGTGGGACCGGCAACCGCGCGAGCAGCGCCAGCGAGCGGCTCAGGTCCAGGCTGCCCGCCAGCAGATCGGACGCCTCGGCGAGGAAGGACAGCATCCCGATGCGGCGTTCCTCGGCGCGTCGCATGTCGCCGCCGCCGAGGGCCAGGGCCATCCATCGGGTCGTCAGGCGGATGCGTTCCACGTCCAGCCCGGCCGCCGCGGCGGCATCCGTCCAGCGGACCTCGCCAGAGACCTCCGCTCCGCCCGAACCGCCGGTGCCGCCCGAACCACTCGGGCGGCCGCCGGCCGCCGGCCAGAGCAGCAGTTCGCCGAGGCTCTCCTGCGTCGGATCCAGCGGGAACGAGAGCGCCTCGGTGACCGAGCTGACGGCCCCAAGCGTGGCCACGGTCTCCAACCGGCCGCCGTCGCGCCCGGGACGCCGCACCAACCCAGCGGTTACCGCGAGCGTGTCCACCAGTTGCGCGAGCAGTTCGCTGATCTCGCCCTCGGCGGTGAGAGCACGGGCGGTGTCCCGGGCTATCAGCCGGACCGGACGCGCCGGTACCACGGGGGCCGGGGCCGCGCGGGGCGCGGGACTGGTCACAGCCACAGCGGGCGAGGACGAGGACGCGGACGACGAGGCACCGGCGGCCTCGTCGTCGCCCGCCGCCGGGGTGTGCGAGCCGTCGCCGACGGTTCCCAGGCGGAACCAGACGGTCTTGCCGCCGCGGCCGTGCTCGGTCCCCCAGCTCGTCGCGAGCGCGTCAACGAGGGCGAGGCCGCGGCCGTCCTCGCGCAGCCCGTCGATGCCGAAGTCGGCGTCCCCGACCTTCTTTACCCGGGCCATGCCGATGCGGACCGGATGCCGGTCGGCGACCCCGACCCGCACGCCGTCACCGTCCGCGCGCACCTCCACGGTGGCCGAGGTGCCCGCGTGCACGACGACATTGGTGACCAGCTCGGTGACGAGCAGAAGCGCGGAGTCCAACAGGTCGTCGTCCAGCCGCCCGTGCAACGCCTCGAGCAGGAAGCGCCGGGCGGCCCGGGGGGAGTCGGGCGTCGGTGGCAACGCGATGGCGCGCGCCGGCATCGTCCCACCTCCTGCTGCGCCATACATGTGCTCAGTCTCTCCTGCGTTGTCCATCGTGAGGCGGATACTGGCGGCTGGTGTCACCTGTCCACCGACGCCGCCCCACGCTGGTGCCCGTGGGAGACCGCCCTTGACCCGGGTCCTCCGCCCGGCCCGGGATCCGGGACGATCGTGTCGACCGAGCTCAGGTAGGAGACCAATGAGCCCCGCATACGACCCGCAACCCTCGGCTCGTCATGATCTGGATGCACCCGGCGGTGACGCTACCGCGACCATCGTGCCCCATGCATCCCTTCCCGCGAACGACACTCGGGCGCCGATGGCCGCCGCCGACGAGCTGATCGCGGATCTCCTGCACGGGCTGACCCGCCTGTGCGAGGGCGACTTCTCGACCCGCCTCGCGGCGCGGGACGGCTACGCCGGTGACGTGGTGCGCAAGTTCGACGAGCTGGCCGCCATCCAGGAGCGCCACGCGCGTGAGTTGGCCCGGGTCAGCAAGGTGATCCGCCGTGACGGCCGGCTCACCCTGCGGATGGAGGACATGGGCAGCCCCGGCGGCTGGTCCGACATGACGCAGGCGGTGAATTCCCTCATCGACGACCTGGCCCGGCCGACCCACGAGGTGGCGCGGGTCATAGCGGCGGTGGCCGAGGGGGACCTGTCCCAGCACATGGCGTTGGAGATCGCCGGCCAGCCGGTGCGTGGGGAGTTCCTGCGGATCGGCACCACGGTGAACACGATGGTGGACCAGTTGTCGTCGTTCGCGGACGAGGTGACCCGGGTCGCCCGCGAGGTGGGCACGGAGGGCAACCTGGGCGGGCAGGCCAAGGTCAAGGGCGTCTCGGGGGTATGGCGGGACCTCACCGAGTCGGTGAATTCGATGGCGGGCAACCTGACCAGTCAGGTCCGCAACATTGCTCAGGTTACCACCGCGGTTGCGCAGGGTGATCTGAGTCAGAAGATCACCGTGGACGCCCGCGGCGAGATCCACGAACTGAAATCGACCGTCAACACGATGGTCGACCAGCTCTCCGCGTTCGCCGACGAGGTCACCCGGATGGCCAAGGAGGTCGGCACCGAGGGCAAGCTAGGCGGCCAGGCACAGGTCAAGGGTGTTTCCGGGGTCTGGCGCGACCTGACCGACTCGGTCAACGTCATGGCCGGCAACCTCACCACCCAGGTTCGCAGCATCGCCGAGGTCGCGGCGGCCGTGGCCCGCGGCGACCTCACCCGGCAGATCACCGTCGACGCCCGGGGTGAGGTCGCGGGCCTCGCGCACACCCTGAACACGATGGTGGACCAGTTGTCGTCGTTCGCGGACGAGGTGACCCGGGTCGCCTGGGAGGTGGGCACGGAGGGCAACCTGGGCGGGCAGGCGCATGTGCGGGCCGTGTCGGGGGTGTGGCGAGACCTCACCGAGTCGGTGAACTCGATGGCGGGCAACCTGACCAGCCAGGTCCGCAACATCGCGCTCGTCGCTACCGCCGTCGCCCGCGGCGACCTGTCGCAGAAGATCACCGTGGCGGCCCAGGGTGAGATCCTGGAGCTCAAGGACACCCTGAACACGATGGTGGACCAGTTGTCGTCGTTCGCGGACGAGGTGACCCGGGTCGCCCGTGAGGTGGGCACGGAGGGCAACCTGGGCGGCCAGGCGCATGTGCGCGGGGTGTCGGGGGTGTGGCGGGACCTGACGGAGTCGGTGAATTCGATGGCGGGCAACCTGACCAGCCAGGTCCGCAACATCGCGCTGGTGACCACGGCGGTGGCCCGCGGCGACCTGAGCCAGAAGATCACCGTGACCGCGCAGGGTGAGATCGCTGAGCTGAAGGACACCGTCAACACGATGGTCGACCAGCTCTCCTCGTTCGCCGCGGAGATCACCCGGGTGGGCCGGGAGGTCGGCGTCGAGGGTAAGCTCGGCGGTCAGGCCACCGTAGCCGGAGTCGCCGGAACGTGGAAGGACCTCACCGACAACGTCAACCAGTTGGCGTCCACGCTGACCATCCAGCTGCGGGCGATCGGCGACGTCTCCACCGCGGTGACCCGCGGTGACCTGACCCGGTCCATCTCGGTGGAGGCCGAGGGCGAGGTCGCCGAGCTCAAGGACAACATCAACCAAATGATCGCGCGACTGCGCGAGACCACCGAGGTCAACGCCCAGCAGGACTGGCTGAAGTCCAACCTGGCCCGGATCGGCAGCAAGATGCAGGGCCAGCGCGATCTCTACACAGTCTGCCAGATGATCATCAGTGAGATGACGCCCGCGGTCAACGCCCAGCAGGGCACGGTCTACCTGCTCGACTTCATCGAGGGTGACAAGCTGCGCTACGTCGCCGGCTACGGCTCGGTGCCCCGGCGCCGCTCGGACGGCACCTTCCTGTTCGGCGAAGGACTCATCGGGCAGGCGGCCCTGGAGCGCGACCGTATCCGGGTCGAGCACGTACCCGCCGGCTACCTCAACATCCGTAGCGGACTCGGCGAGGCGCCGCCGTGCGACCTGGTCGTCGTGCCGGTCGTGTTCGAGAACCAGGTGCTCGGCGTCATCGAGCTGGCCTCGTTCTCGCCGTTCTCCGAGCTGCACCTCACCCTGGTCGACCAGCTCGTCGACACCATCGGGGTGGTGCTGAACACGATCATGGCGAACGCTCGGACGGAGGAGCTGCTGGCCCAGTCCCAGCGGCTCACCCAAGAGCTGCGTTCGCAGTCGGTCGAGCTGCAGCGGACGAACAACGAGCTCGAGGAGAAGGCGGCGCTGCTCGAGGAGAAGAACCACGAGATCGAGCTGGCCCGCATCGGGTTGGAGGAGAAGGCCGAGCAGCTGGCGCTGTCGTCGCAGTACAAGTCGGAGTTCCTGGCGAACATGAGCCACGAGCTGCGCACGCCGCTCAACAGTCTGCTCATCCTCGCCAAGCTGCTGGCCGACAACCCGGACCGTAACCTCTCCCGCAAGCAGATCGACTTCGCCGAGACGATCCACTCCGCCGGTTCCGAGCTGCTCGAGTTGATCAACGATATCCTGGACCTGTCGAAGGTCGAGGCCGGGAAGATGAACGTCGATGCGACCACCGTGCGCACAGCGGCGCTCTGCGACGCGGTCGCCGGGGTCTTCGGCCCCGTGGCGGAGGAGAAGGGCCTGTCATTCCAGGTCAACCTCGCTCCCGACGTGCCAGCCGAGTTCGTCACCGACGAGCAGCGCCTCCAGCAGGTGCTGAAGAACCTCCTGTCGAACGCGGTGAAGTTCACCGACACCGGCACCGTCCGGCTCGACGTCACCGTCGCCCGGTCGGATCTGCCCTTCCTCTCGCCGAGCCTGTGTTCCGCGGGCACGGTGTTGTCGTTCGCGGTCACCGACACCGGAATCGGGGTCGCCGCCGAGAAGCTTCGGATGATCTTCGAGGCGTTCCAGCAGGCGGATGGCACGACGTCGCGTCGCTACGGCGGCACCGGGCTCGGCCTGTCGATCAGCAAGGAGATCGCCCGCCTGCTGGGCGGCGCCATCGCGGTCTCCAGCGTGGTCGGCCGTGGGAGCACCTTCACCCTCTACCTGCCGTCGGCCCCGCCGGCGCAGATGCCGTCCTTCGGGGTCACGCCGGGCGAGCCGGACAACGTTCTCATGATCGTCGATCCGTCGGGCCAGTACCTTGGGCGGCGGTCGGGTGAGAGGGTGGACGCGGGAGCGGGTGGCGGACCCGCGTCCGCCGGCCGTGGTGCCGGGCCCGCGAACGGATGGCAGAGCCCCGACGCGGACCGGTTCGGCACGACGGCACTCGTACCTTCGTCCCCGACCCCGACCCTGTCCCCGCCGACCCCGTCCCCGACCCCGCCGACCCCGTCCCCGACCCGTTCCGGGTCCGGCGCGGGGGGAACCGCCGGGCACGGGGGCACGGGTGGAATCGGCAGCGCCCACTGGTCCGCCGCGGCCGGCGGGCCGGCGGAGGGCTCGGCGGCCTTCACCTCGCGCTGGCGGCCGAGCGAGCCCGTCACGGTGGGGACTCCGTTCCTCACCGAGTCCACCGAGTCCACCGAGTCCGCCAGCCGCCCGCTGACCGAGGGATCGGAAGGATCCGATCCCCTGGTCGATGCCACGGTGCTGGTCGTCGACGACGACGTCCGCAACGTCTTCGCGCTCACCAGTGCGCTGGAGATGTACGGCATGCGGGTCCTCTACGCCGACAACGGTCATGATGCGATCCGTATGCTGCAGCAGGACACCCCGCCCGTGCACCTCGTGCTGATGGATGTGATGTTGCCGGGCATGGACGGCAATGAAACGACCTCGATGATCCGTGACATGCTGGCGTTCGCGGATCTTCCGATCTTGGTGCTGACTGCCAAGGCCATGCCGGGAGACCGGGAGAAGAGCATCACCGCCGGGGCCACCGACTACATCACCAAGCCCGTGGATCTGGACCATCTCCTCGGGGTGATGCGGTCGTATCTGTATTGATCAGATCGCGTATGGTGCGCATCGGGTGGCTATCGGTGGGGCGGTGAGATGCCGTCGGGAGCGATCAGTGATCGTGGAGGGGTGGCGACGCCCACCACGGGTCGGTAGGGCGATCGCGAAGGAGGAGGCAGGCGGGTGACCGAGCGGACCAGCGGTTCCGTCGACGGCGAAGGTGGGCCGAGCACGGAACGGCCCCGCAGCAAGATCCTGCTGGTCGACGATCGAGCGGACAACCTGATGGCCTTGGAGGCGATTCTCGCCTCGCTGGATCAGGATCTCGTCACGGCGTCGTCGGGTGAGGAAGCTCTCAAGCGTCTTCTGGTGGACGACTTCGCGGTGATCCTGCTGGACGTCCAGATGCCGGGGATGGACGGTTTCGAGACAGCGCACCGGATCAAGCAACGGGGGCGTACCCGAGACACTCCGATCATCTTTCTGACGGCGATCGACCGCGAGCCGCACCACGCGTTCCGCGGCTACGCTGTCGGCGCGGTCGACTACATCGCGAAGCCTTTCGACCCCTGGTTGCTCCGGGCCAAGGTCAGCGTCTTCGTCGAGCTGTTCGAGAAGAACGAGCGGCTGGCCGAGCTGGTCCACCAGCGTGTTCGCGACTTTGATTTGATGACGGAGATCGCGGAGCGGCTGATTGCGTTGGACGTCCTGTTGGAGGGCAGCGGCCGCAGCTCCGCCGAGGAGACTCTCGCGGCGGCCGGGGCCGAGGTCCGCGGACTCGTCGCTCGGTTGCAGCCCTTCGCTCGGCCGACGAACGCCTGATCGTCCACGGCGCCGGCCGGCGCCCGCCGGCGGGCGCCGGCCTCCCGCCAGCATTATGCGGGATGGCGTGGGTGCGGCTGCTCGACCACTACAAGGGGGCGCCCGGCCCATGGCCCGCGCCGATAACATGAATTTGTCGACCAGATCCGCCGCCGTGCCGGCACGGCCGGTTTGTGTAGTCGTAGGAGGTTTCGTCATATGGCGATATCCCGGCGCAACCTCCCTGGGCTCACTGGGACTGATCTCCAGACTATCGGTCCGTATACAGTTGAACGGAAGCTAGTCGACGCCAGGACAGGACCGGTGTTTCTTGCACGTAACGGCGAGGCGCGTCCGGTCCTCGTCAAGACGATCACCGCGCCCTTCGGGCGGGACACAGAGTTCCGTCGGCGCCTGCGCGTCGACCTCGACAACATCCGCCGGTTGGCGCCGTCCTGCCTCGCCGCCATCCTCGACCTCGACACGGGCGCTCGCCCCCCCTACGTCGTCGCGGAGTTCATCGACGCCCCGACTCTCGCCGCAACCGTCGCCGACGGCGGAGCGTTGTCCGGACCGGACACCCACCGGCTCGCCGTCGGGCTGGCGACGGCTCTGGCCGCACTGCACGAATCGGAAATTTTCCTCGGCGATCTGAAGCCTATCAATGTGGTTCTTTCCGAGCGGAGGCTGCGGCTGATTGACTTCGGGCTCTTCCGAGCGATGAATGCGGTAAGCATGAATAATCCGGGCGGACCGCCGTCCGGTATCGGCACACTTGCGTTCATAACGCCCGAACAGGTTCTCGGACAGACCGCCACCGTCGCATCGGATGTCTTTACCTGGGGCAGCGTGCTGTTATTCGCCGTGACCGGCCAGCCGCCATTCGGTGCCGGAACGCCCCGGGTCCTGCTGCAGCGGGCCGTCTACGCGGAACCCGACCTGTCCGTGTTCAGTCCGGAGCTGCGCGAGCTGGTCGCGGCGGCGATGCGCAAGGACCCGAAGCGCCGGCCGGCCGCGGCCGAACTGCTCGAACAGCTGGTGGCCCATCCGACACGAAGCAGCGAGGCGGAGCCTGCGGTCGAGCCCACCCGGCGTCTCGCCCTGCCGGCGGGTGTCATCGAGACGCCGGTCCCGGTGCAGACGAGGCGGGCGGCCGAGTCCGAGTCGAAACCGGAGGTCGTAGGCACGAGCGACCTCGCTGCCCCTGCCATCGGTGCCATACACGGCCTCGAGATCGTGCTCGAGGCCGCGACTGAGACCGAGGCCGTGCTCGAGACCAGGGCGGTACGTGGGGCCGGGCCGGCCGCGGAGATCACGGCCGTCCCGCCGGCCGCCGCGGTCGCCCTCAGCGCCGTCCGTACCGGAGCAGAGCCGCGGATGCGTCCGTCGTCTCCCGGTCCGTCGGCCTCCGTGGCCGGTGCGCCTGCCCCACAGCCCACCGCGGCCGCGAGCGCGCGCGCAAGCCACGTCCAGGAGAAAACCGGGAACGTCTCCGCCTTATCGTCATCATCGTCACCGCGGGATCACCTGGACCGCGGGTGGCTCCGACGCGTGCTCTCGATTGGCGTGGCGGCCTCGGTGCTCGTCCTCCCGACCGTTGTGATCGTCGATACGCTGCGGGAGCGCAGCGCGGCGGCCACGTCGCGCGAGGCGGCCCGTGGCGCGATGCGCCTTCTCGACCGGGAACCGGATCTCGCCGGTCAACTCGCCGTCTCGGCCTACCGCACGGCTCCGACCTCGGCCGCGGCGGAGGCGCTGGTCAATGCGAGCGTCCGGCAGATCGGGCCGGCGACGGGAGCGATCCGCGATCTGCTGATCACCCCGGATGGTCGATATCTAATTATCATCGGTGACTTCGGCGGGTCGGTGTGGAGCATCATCGGTCCTGGCCGGGTGCGTCACGTTACCGACCTGCCCGCGGTGGCCGCAGCCACGGGAGATCGCAGCCCCCTCGCGGCCGGGATCGCCCTGGCGGCAATGGTGAAGGGCCTGCTCGCCGTCGCGCTGGTACCCGCATCCGGTCCAGCCATGGGGGTGCGGGCGTCCACGACCATGGTGACGGCGGGGACGGACCGGGTGATCCGGTTATGGCGGCTGGCCCAGCCCGGGCTCACGGACGACGGTGACCTTCAGTCGGCGATCAAAATCGGTCAGCGAGTGAGTCTGCTCGCCGAGTTGCGGGGACACACGGGTACGGTGGCGAGCGTCGCGGTGAGCGCGGATGGCCGGACCCTGGCCTCGGCGGGTGCCGATCGCGTCGTCCGTCTCTGGGACATCAGCCACCCGCAGAATCCTCGCGCCCTCGCCGAACTGCCCCAGCCGGCGGAGGTCACCAGCCTCGCCTTCACGCCCGACGGCGACTCGCTCGCCGTCGGGGGGGCAGGCCATCTCTCCGTCTGGGATGTGACCGCTGCCGGGCAACCGCGCCGCCGGGCCCACCTGACCGCGGCCGCCACTGTCCGCAAGCTCCTCGCCAGCCCGGACGGCCGGTGGCTCGCTGTGGCGAGTACCTCCGACGGCGGCTCGTTGACGGAGATCTATGGGCTGGACAGCCCCCGGGGACTGCACCGCCTCACCGCCATCGCGAGCCGACCGGGCCAGGCCGGTTCGATCGCGCTCTCCGCCGACGGGCGGGTCCTCGCTGTCAGTACCCCGGCCGGTCAGGTGACCCTCTGGGACATGCGCTCACCGTCCCGGCCGGTGCAGCGGGCCACCCTGCCGGTCGGCACCGCGCCGACGGCGACGGTCTTCGGACCTCTGGGACATGAGGGCGTCCTCGCCGGCGTGGCCGGTGACGCCGTCCGTCTCTGGCAGCTCGACCTGCTCGCGGCCGAGGACGAGATCTGTGCCAGGGCCGAGGGCCGCATCAATCGGGAGCAGTGGCGGACCTACCTCGGTCACCGGCGCTACGACCCGCCCTGTGACTGACCCGGCCGGCTATCGCGAGAAGTGGCGCGCGGCGCCGTAACCGGGGCCCTGTTCCGGGCGGCCCGTCCGGGACGTCCATCGCCACTGGACCGAGATGCGTCCGGCGACGTGCTCCCGGACCCTGGGCACCGCGTGCAGCCAGTCGGCCTGGGCCCGACCTCCCAGCACGATCAGATCACCGCCGGCCGGGGAGAGGTCGCGAGCGCCGGATGCCTCCGGGTCGTCGAGGATCCGTCGGCCGGGCGGCAGGTGGCGGGACTTGATCAGGAACGGTCGCCGGGCACCGAGGGTGAGGATGGCGATCACCGTGTCGTCGAGCCAGCGCATCTCGCGGTCCCGGTGGAAGGCGACGCCGTCGGCTCCGTCCCGGTACAGCGACAGGCCAAAGCCGTCGAACTCCACGCCGTAGGTCCGCCGCAGGGTCCGGTAGGCGTCGAGCAGGGCGGGAAAGGCGACCGGCTGACCCCGCGGGATCCAGGCGCTCATCCGTGGTTCGGTGACGTGGCGTTCGTAACGCCACATGGTTCCCTGTCGCCAGGGGATCTCGGCATGCAGGGTCTCGTATAGCTGGTCGGCGCCGCGTAGCCATCCGCGCGTGACGTCGGCCCAGGACCGGTCGTCCAGCCAGATCCGTTGCACCGACGGTGCGGTCGACCGCACCGTCGGCGGGCACCGCGGTGCCGTCGGTCTCGCTCGTCACCCGGCCGACGCTACCCGGCCGACGCCATCCGGACGGCCCGGTCCGGGGCCGGCATCTGGCGTAACCTGCGAGATCCAGGAGGCATATTCCGTGACGGTGAACAGGCGAGGATGACCGGCGCAGCACCCGACCCCGGGACCTCGACGAACCTCGAGAGCGATGTCCGTCGTCTTACCGGAACCGCCTTCACCGGAACCGCCGTGGTCAGGACCGAACGAGCCGCGCGATCGCGGCCGACGCCTCCCGGATCTTCTCGTCGGCCACCGGACCGCCCTCGGCGGCGGCGTGCGTCACGCAGTGCGCCAGATGGTCCTCGAGGAGCCCGAGGGCGACCGACTGCAACGCCCGGGTCGCCGCCGAGACCTGGGTGAGGATGTCGATACAGTACTTGTCCTCGGCAATCATGCGCTGTAGCCCCCGGACCTGGCCTTCGATGCGGCGAAGCCGAGCGGTGTAATCGTCCTTGGTGTTGGTGTAGCCGTGCATCCATCGCGCCTTCCCGTCCGGGTACCCCCCTACGGTACCCGGGCCGGTGCCGGTCGTCGGATCGGGATTCGGTGAGATCGTGGCGCCAACCGCTGACTGGAATTCGAACCGATGCTCCTCCCGGCGGTGACAGGTCCCACGATCATCACCGTGGGTGAGAATTCTCCGCCCGTGCGGTATCAGTGGCGCGGGTCCTCCAGGACAGGTTCGGGTTGCCTGTCCACGTCCTGCCTAACTGCGCAGATGCCGCCCCGCTGGACGGGTACCCGGCACGGATCGTTCCGGGCAAACCGCACCCGGCGCCTCATAATTGCGCCTGGAAAGTGCCGAGTGGTGCACTTTCTCGCCCTGGTGGCGGGGGTTGGTGGTGACGAGTGGGTTCGCCGCCGGATCAGCGGTCGACGTGGTGCGGTGGAAGATCGGCGAGGAGCCGTTCGATGGCCGGGTCCTCTTCCTCGGACAATGACTCGTCACCCCAACCGATCTCGCGTTCGTCGTCGAACAGCTCGTCGTCGCGCGGCTCTGTAGCGCCCATGATCTTCCCCTCGTGTGGCGCAGATTGTTCGCAACCGAGGTTCCGGCGCGGGATACGGTCTGGTGTCGCGGTCTGGTGTCGCGATCCCGACAGTGCGTCGGGTGAATCGTTTGCAGGATTGGATGCCGGATCGGACTCCGGCCGGGTACGGGTTAGGGCCGGCCGTCGTTCGGCGGGCTGCCCGGAGTGCGCTTATTACTCCCGATGGCCGCCGGCATGCTACCCGAGCGGGCGGCCACCCGGCCGCTCGGCCGCCCGCTCGCCGCCGGTCAATCTACGCCGCCGCTGCCGTCTCGACTGGGTGCCGCCGCCAAGGCGTGCCCGATTATCTCGACGACTAGGCGCAGGGTCGCTCGACTTCCCGCCAGGAAGGCATCCGTCTCCCGCTGGGACCAGGCAGAAGCAAGTATCCCGGGCTCCGGCACCCGGGCGGCCAGAACCGCCCGTATCGACGCCCGGTAGCGGCTCACCGTGATCGGTGGATCGCCGACCGGATCTTCGTCGTAGTCCTCGTCCCGGTCTAACAGGGCCCGGACCTCATCCAGGCGGCGAGGGGTGGGGGGCATGGTTTCCTCCTCCGTCTATTTGCCTATTTGCTGATCAGCAAATTAGACCCTAGCGAGGTTCTTGAGGAAGAGCAAAGTGGTTACGATGTTCCGCGTGGACGACGGTGAGCAGTTGGTCGGCATCGGGGACATCGCGTTCCAACTCAAGATCACTCGCCAGGCGGTGGACTACTGGACACGCAAGGACTCCCGGTTTCCGGCGCCCTTGCAGGTCATCAACGCGCCGATGGGTAGCGGTGCCAAAGGCACCCGGGTTTGGCGCAAGCGAGAGGTAGACGCTTGGATCGTGGAGCACTATCGGCGGCGCAAACAGTAGGCGTCCCGGCCATCGGCCGAGGTCACCGCATCAGGTCAGATCTGGCCGGCACCAGGGCTCCGGGCCGTCCGGTGGCGTGGCCGGTCCAGGGCGGCCAGAAATCGCCGCCAGTGGGGCGGAAGGGCTTCCGTTAGATGAGTAAGTCCGAACTCTGAGCTGGCTGTAGCCGGGCATGAAGAGATGGCTTCCAAGGCCATGGTGTGACGCAAGATCTGGAAAACCTCTCCGGCATCTCCCGGTCACCGCATCCGGGGGTCGGTGGGTGAGCCGCGGCGGGGAGGAGCTGGGTACTCCGTGCCCGGGCATGCCCAAGGCGTCCAGGCCGAGACGCCCGGACGCCTTGGGCGGATCCAGCGGCTGGTCAGGCCGCCGCGGTGCTGGAGGCCGGAGTCGACGTCGTCGAGGAGGCCGTGGCGGTGCCGCCCGACGAGGTCGAGGACGACGAGTCCGAGCTGGCGGAGCTGTTGGTGCTCCCTCCGGATGCCGCCTCGCTGCCGTTGCTCGTGGCCGTGGCGTCACCGATGTCCTTGGGACGGTGCTGCGCGGACCCGCCGGAGGAGTTGGACCGGCTGTCGTTCTTGTAGAAGCCGCCGCCCTTGAACACCACGCCCACCGAACCGAACACTTTACGAAGTCGCCCGGCGCAGGCTGGGCACTCCGTCAGTGATACGTCGCTGAAGCTCTGTACGACCTCAAGGTCACGCCCGCAGTCGGTGCAGCGGTACTGGTAGGTAGGCACGTGCTCCTCCCGGAGTTGGCACTCTGACGTGGAGACTGCCAACTTTAGCTTGTAGAGGGCCCGAGATGTTCCCCGGTGCCGTCGGTTGGTTCGCACCGTAGCGTACGACTCGGCGTGATGATGATCTTTACGTTGTGATCGTGGGACTCCGTGGGGACCTCATCCAGAACCTCTTGGTCGTGCAGGACGGCGATCACCGGAACGTCGGCGCCCACCCGGGCCAGCATCCGGTCATAGGAGCCCCCACCGTGCCCCAGACGCCGGCCCGCCCGGTCGACCGCGAGCGCCGGGATGATCACCACGTCGGCCTCGGCGAGAACCCCGCGGGGTGCCGCCGCCGGTGGTTCGCGGGTACCCAGCGCGCCGGGCACCAGTGTTCCGACGTGCTCCCGGAAGTCCAGATCGAGATCGGCGCGCAGGGCGGGCAACAGCACCCGCACCCCGCGAGCCAGCAGTCGATCAAGCAGCTCGGCGGTGTCCGGCTCGCCGGGCAGCCCCACATACGCCGCCACGCACCGCGCGGCCTCCACCTCGCGCAGCCGCTGGATGCGGTTGGCCAGTCGGGACGCATCCGACCTGGACAGCGAGCCCCGACGCAGGGCCATGGATGCGCGGCGCTGTATCAGCAGCCGGGCCCGCAGGCGAGCCTTGGCCTCGCCGGCCTCGGGGCAGCCGCCGGGGGTTCGGTCGACACCGCCGTGACGGGGGCGGGCACGCCCCGGGTCTGCTGGCCGACTCCCGAGTTCGGACACCGGTCCGGGATGCGGACGGATCGTCAGTTCGACGGTGAGCTCTTCGTTGAGATCACCCGGAGGCCGGTCATTCCACTGCACACTGACAGCCTCCCGCAGGTTGGCCGCCAGCGGGCGGGTTGCCGCGGCATACGACACGTGAACGTGGGCGTGATGTTGGATGGAGGGTTCTCAGGTTACAAATTGTGGCATTTATACTAACCAGTAGTGATATTGTTGGTTGGTAGAGGTGTTGCCAGTTACTGGTAGGGGTGTTGTCGGTGGTGGATCGGGTGGCACGAGATGCCGCGGGCTCGTTCTCGGACCCGCGGCGCACGTCCGGGCGAGCGGCGGGCGGGACCGGCGGCCGCCGTGAGCTGTGCATTGCCTGTGCCGGGGCCGTGGGCGGTGCCCGTGTTCACGGACCCGACTAAGGTTTCGGCTATGCCAGTAACGAAGGCGGTAATTCCAGCCGCGGGTCTGGGGACCCGCTTCCTGCCGGCGACGAAGGCCGTCCCCAAGGAGATGCTGCCGGTCGTCGACAGGCCGGCTATCGAATACGTCGTCGAGGAGGCGTCCCGCGCCGGTCTGCGTGATGTCCTGCTTGTCACAAGCCGCACGAAAAAGGCGATCGAGGATCATTTCGATCGTGAGGCGGACATCGAGGCGGCCCTCGAACGGAAGGGCGACGATCTTCGTCTCCGTCGGGTCCGGGCGTCGGCGGAACTGGCCGAGGTCCACTCGGTCCGCCAGCAGTCGCCGCGTGGGCTCGGTCATGCCGTGCTCTGCGCGGCGGCGCACGTGGGGAACGAGCCGTTCGCCGTCCTCCTCGGTGACGATCTCATCGACGAGCGGGACCTGCTGCTCGAGGAGATGCTTGCCGTGCAGCGCCGCTTCGGGGGCAGCGTCATCGCACTGATGGAGGTGCCCGAGGATCAGGTCTCCCTCTACGGCGTCGTCACGGTGGAGTCCATCGGCACTGGCACTGGCACTGGCACTGGTACCGGCACCGGTGCCGACGACCGGTACGGGATCGTGCGGATCCGTGACCTGGTCGAGAAGCCACCGGTCGCGCAGGCTCCGAGTAATCTGGCGATCATCGGGCGGTACATCCTCTCGCCGACGATCTTCGATGTCCTGCGGCGGACCGAGCCGGGACGGGGCGGGGAGATCCAGCTCACCGACGCCCTGCGGATCCTGGCGCTACGGGCGGCCGAACCGGCCGGTGCCGCGGGGGGCACCGACACCGACACTGCCGCTGAGCCCGTGCACGGGGTGGTCTTCACGGGTCGGCGGTACGACACCGGCGACCGGGTGGACTACCTGAAGGCCGTCATCCGGCTCGCGTGCGAGCGCGCCGACCTTGGCCCCGAGCTGTACCCGTGGATCGAGGAGTATGTCGCGTCCGGCGGCCCGAAGGCAGCATTGTCCTAATTTATCCATATTTTTCAAATTTATCCGCTTCATCGCTTGAGGGTCTCGGGATGTGCTGGCTTCTCTTCGGGTAGGCCGTGACGGCTCCGGCGACGACTCCGGTGACGACTCCGGCAAGGACCGGAACGCTTCTGGAACCGGCCAGCGCCCGGCGGTCGCGGCACGCCGTTCGGACCGGGAGGCCCGGAGCGGATGCGCCCCGTCCCGACCGCTGGAGGTACCCGAAGGTAACTGCGGGTAAGAGGTGCCCGGGCTTCGACGGCCGTAGCCTGGGTGATGCCGGACCCGGCGCGCGACGGGTGGTGCATCGAAGGGCAGAGAAATGGACGGGCGTCCATGACTTCGGTGGATGAACACCTCGAGCGGATCCTGGCGACGGTGCGGCCGACCCGCGCTCGGCAGGCCAGGCTGGACGAGGCGCACGGATGCGTGCTCGCCGCGGACGTCCGGGCGACGGTCGCGCTTCCCGGGTTCGACAACTCGGCCATGGACGGGTACGCCGTCCGGGCCGCCGACGTGGCCGAGGCGTCGGCGGCCACTCCCGTCTCCCTGCCGGTCATCGGCGACGTCCCCGCGGGTCCGGGTTCGCCGGCCGCGCTGGTCCCCGGCGCCGCGGTACGCATCATGACCGGGGCCCCGCTGCCCCCGGGAGCGGATACGGTCGTCCAGCTCGAGTGGACCGACGGTGGCTGCCAGACCGTCGCGGTCCAGCGGGCGCCGCGCCGTGGCCTGCACATCCGCCGGACGGGGGAGGACGTCGCCCCGGGCGCCCTGGTGCTCCCCGCCGGGACGATCATCGGCTCCGCGCAGATCAGCCTGCTCGCCGCGGTCAACGTGGCCCGCCCGCCGGTGCATCCCCGGCCGCGGGTGGCGGTGCTGTCCACCGGGACCGAGCTCGTCGAGGTCGGTACACCGCTGGGCGCCGGGCAGATCGTCGACTCGAACAGCCATGGCATCGCCGCCGCGGCACGGGAGGCCGGCGCAGTGGTACGCCGCCTGGCCGGGGTGCCCGACGAGCCGGACGCCTTCGCCGCAGCCCTGCACGGGGTGCTTCCCGACGTGGATGCCGTGGTGACGACCGGTGGCGTCAGCGTCGGGGCGTACGACGTCGTCAAGGAGGTGCTCGCGCGGACCGGGACCGTCCGGTTCGACCGGGTCGCGATGCAGCCGGGCAAGCCGCAGGGTTTCGGCCTGGTCGACGGTGTGCCGGTCTTCACGTTGCCGGGGAACCCGGTCAGCGCCCTCGTCTCGTTCGAGCTGTTCGTCCGCCCGGCCCTGCAACGGATGCGCGGTCTCGCCGGCACCGGGCTCCCGAGGATCGTCGTGACCGTCGGATCCGACCTGCGTTCCCCTCTCGGGAAGAGGTCCTTCCTGCGGGTGGGGCTGGAGCGGAGCGGGGGCGGCGGGTGCCTGGAACCCGCCACCGTCGCCCAGCTGGCCGGCGGGCAGGGGTCACATCAGCTCACCTCGCTAGCGGGAGCGCAGGCGTTGCTGATTATTCCTGAGGAGGTTACCGAGGTGTCGGCGGGCAGCCGGCTGCCGGCGTTGTTGCTCCCGGACGGATTGAGGGCCATTCTCTCCGGCATGGCCTGGGCGGTTGCGGACACTGCGGACGTCGATGCCCCGGACCTGGCTGCCCCGGACCTCGGCTCGCGGGCTGAAGCCTGCCGGGGGGACGCGGCCGCGGCCCGGGCCGCCGGATCGGTGCCCTGGTGACCGCAGCCCGGCTCACTCACGTTGACGACCGCGGCGCGGCCCGCATGGTCGACGTGTCGGCGAAGGACGTCACTGCCCGTACCGCGACCGCCACCGGGATGCTGCGGGTCATTCCCGAGGTCGTGGCGCTGCTGCGCGGGCAGGGGGTACCGAAGGGCGACGCCCTCGCAGTCGCCCGGGTCGCGGGGATCATGGGGGCCAAGCGTACGCCTGATCTCGTTCCGCTCTGCCATTCCATCGCGATCTCCGGCGTCACGGTCGAGCTGGACGTACGGGACGACGGTGTGGCGATCACGGCCACCGTCCGGACGGCGGACCGGACCGGCGTCGAGATGGAGGCGCTGACCGCCGTCGCCGTCGCCGGGCTCACGCTGCACGACATGGTCAAGGCGGTGGATCCCGCCGCGGAGCTGACCGGGGTGCGAGTGATCGCGAAGACCGGGGGACGCTCCGGAGACTGGCCTGCCGCCCCCCCCGCCGGGCGCGGGGTCCGCGGAATGAGTGGCATGCGCCACCTTCCCGCGGGTGCCCGGGCCCGGGTCATCACCGTCTCCGACCGAGCGTACCGAGGGATCTATGCCGACCGGTCGGGCCCGTTGCTCGTCGCCGGGCTCGTCGAACTCGGTTTCGAGGTGGGCGCGGCGACGATCGTCCCGGACGAGCGGGATGAGATCGTCGTGGCGCTGCGGTCCGCCGTCGCCGACGGCGTGGACCTGGTGGTGAGCACCGGTGGCACCGGCCTCGGTCCCCGCGACGTCACCCCCGAGGCGACGCGCGAGGTGATCGAGCGGGCCGTGCCCGGACTTGCCGAGGCGCTGCGCGCGGCGGGTCGGGAGACCGTGCCGGCGGCGGTGCTCTCCCGCGGGCTCGTCGGAACCGTCGCCGCCACCCTGGTGGTGAACCTTCCCGGCTCGACCGGTGGGGTACGCGACGGGCTGGGCGTGCTGGCCGGGGTGGTGGGTCATGCCGTCGCCCAGCTGCGCGGGGCCGACGACCACGGGCACCCGGCCGCGGGGTCCGCGGGCCTCGCCACAGCCGCCGCAGCCGCCCCCGCCACAGCCCCTGGCGCTGCCCCAGCCGCAGTCGCTGCCGATGCTGCCGACGCCGGATAGGGCGCGACGGTGGGAGCTCCGGGTTGGCCGGCAGTCCTGACCGACGGACGGGTCCAGGCGCGGCCGCTTCGTCTGCGTGACGCCTCCACGTGGGTCGAGGTGCGGCTGCGCAACGCCGACTGGCTGGCGCCGTGGGAGGCGACCCCACCCGGAGTGATGATGGTCCGCGAGACCTGGGAGCAGCGCCAGACCCTCTCGATCTACCGTCAGATGTGGCACCGCCTGCGCCAGCAGGCCCGGCTCGGCGCCACGTTGCCGTTCGCGGTCACCTTCGAGGGGCGG
Source organism: Frankia sp. CgJB1 (assembly GCF_977947065.1). Classification (NCBI taxonomy): domain Bacteria; kingdom Bacillati; phylum Actinomycetota; class Actinomycetes; order Frankiales; family Frankiaceae; genus Frankia; species Frankia sp. CgJB1. The sequence goes on along the minus strand of NZ_CDWTNB010000031.1, from coordinate 3,392 downwards.
CTCGTCGGTCAGGTGACCGTGTCCACGATCGTGCGCGGGGCGTTCAACAGCGCTCAGGTCGGCTATTGGATCGACAGCGAGTACGCCGGTCGAGGCATCACGCCGACCGCGCTCGCGCTCGTCGTTGACCACTGTTTCGGGCCGGTCGGGCTGCACCGGGTGGAAGCGAATGTGCGCCCGGAGAACGCCGCGAGCCGGCGGGTGCTCGCGAAGCTCGGCTTCCGCGAGGAAGGGCTGCACCGGCACTTCCTCGCCATCGACGGCCGCTACCGCGACCACATCGGATTCGCGCTGACGACCGAGGACGTCCCCGAGGGCCTGGTGCACCGCTGGCGGGAGACCCGGTACAGCCGGCCCTGAGCGGCCGCCGCGCCGCCCGACGGTGCCGCGCCCGACGGTGCCGCCGCGCCTGAGAACGATGCCTGGATCCACGGCTCGCGTGACACGTTCCACTCCGGCACCGGGACGGTGTCGGTTACCGGACGTAGTCCCTTCTCGTCACCGCCCGTCGTTCCGGATCTCAATCCGGTGACAAAGCGAAGGTCCTGACCGGATGTCGATGCTCTCTACAAGGGCTTCCATAGGTCAGATGCGGTCCTGGGGGGGTCCGCGGTGCGTTTTGACGACCACACATCCACCATCACCCATCCAGTTGCGGATGCGACACGCGGGCTCCGGGTCGGTGACCACGTGGATTTCGCTCACTAGCGTCGACTACGAAATCGCAATCGTTGGTGTCGAGAAGAGGCTCCTCATGGTCAGAGCGCCCGCGCCCGCCGCGCTCGCCGCGGATGGTGTGTGTCCGGTGGGTGGTGGGTGGGACACGTTTCCCGTGGTGTTCCCTCTCTCCGGGAGCGGTGAACACCACGGAGACCACAGATCTCGCGAAATTGACAATGTAACCACAGGATCGGGTGGGAGTATAGGGGCGGGCGGGATCATGATGGTCGATGATGGGATCGACCAGGGTCGTGCAGGCGTGGTCCGATGAGCGCGTTGATCTGGGTGGCGATCGTCGCGGTCTGGGGATTCGTGCTGATCCCGATGTGGCTGCGCCGTCACGACACGACGGCGCAGCAGCGGTCCACCGAGCGTTTCACGGTTGCGAGGCGGGTGCTCTCCCGACGGCTACCCGGCCGGGGCGATGCCGTCATCGATCGTTTCGGCGGCGATCATGACGGCGTCTTCACCGTGGGAGGAACGGGAATGTCGCACGCGGAATTCGATGGACCGGTCGACCTCGCGGAGCTCGGGGATTCGGTGTCCGCCGGGCCGTCCCGGGAGGCCGGAGCCCCCGGCGGGCAGCCGGTCGTCCCCGGGATGCCCATCGCGTCCGGCATGCCGATCATCGAGGACGCTTCGACCGGTGGCGCGCTGCTATCCGGCGGCGGGTCTGCTGGCGAGGATCCGGAGGGCGGGGGCTCGGAGGACGGACGCCCCAACCGCCCACAGTGGTCGGGTGCGCACCCCGACGACCCGCGGGCGGATGTTCCTCCGCGCGGTCCCGAGCGCCGGGCGGACGCCGAGGGTGCCGCCCTGATGCGGGTGCGTCGGCAGCGCCTGCTCGTCCTGCTCGTCCTGCTTCCGGTGAGCATCGTGCTGGCCGCCATTCTCGGCGGGCTGTGGATCGCTGGGCAGTTCCTCGTCGATGCCGTACTCGGCGCGTACCTCGTTCATCTTCGCCGGTCGGCGCAGACCGCGTGGCGGCTGGCCGCCGCGCGTGCGGCGGTAGACCGGCGGATCGAGGCCGAGCGGGCCGCCCGGCGTCGGCGGCCCCCGATCGGGTCCTCCTTCGCCTACCGGCAGCGCCAGCCGGGACCGGACCCCCTGGCGGAGCAGGTTGGTCAGCAGCCGGTGGAGGAGCTCACCGACGAGGAGCTCGCGATCGCCGGCGCCGAGACGATCGACCTCGGCGCTCTGGTGGCCGGCCAGCCGGGGCTGGACGAGGACGCGGAAGGGGACGATCTCGCCCGGTTCGCCGGGTACCCCGAGACGGGCTACGGCGAGACCGGCGTTGACGGCGTTGCCGGTGGGGACGTGGCCTCGGCCCGGCCGGCCATCCGGCCCGCGCCCCGCGTGGGCACGCGCTCGACCACCTCACGCCCCGGCCGGGTGCAGGTCAATCCCCCGGGGACGCACGGTGGGCTGGTGGCTCCCGCCGGGATCATGCCCTCGGGTACGGCGACGCCGGCCGGGCCGACGGCCGATGCGTCACCGGCGGGCGGGAACGTCGTGGGGGACACGTCCGGCGAACTCGACCCGCTGCTGCGACGGCACGCGGTGGGGAGCTGATCCGCGGGGCCGACGCTTGCGACTGCCCGGACCGGGGCACCGTCGGCTCCGGCGAGCGGAATCGGGAACAGGGCGATGTGGATGGGCTGCCCGTTCGCCCGGGCGGTGAGAAGTCGATCGAGACTGGTCAGGTTCTCTACGATGACGGCACCGGCCCCACCCAGAATCCGGTGGGCCGCGAGACTGACATCCTGCCCCGGTCCGGGTGTCCGATCAACGCTGAGCGCATCGATACCGACCGTCCGGACACCCGCGTCGACGAGGGCCCGCGCGGTGTCCGGCGCGAGATAGGGATGTCGTAGGTACCCGTCGCGGCCCCAGTGGACGGACCATCCTGTGACGATGAGGACGACGACATCGTGGGGAAACGGGCGGGTAAATGGGCCCGACAGCACCTCCGGGCCGATCGCTGCCTGTGGGCCGTAGCCCCGTGCATCCAGCAGAACCGCGGGTCCGGTGAAACGTTGTAGCGGAACCTCGTCGAGCCTGGGCAGCGAGTCGTCGGTGTGGAAGGGGGCGTCGACATGCGTGCCCGTCTGTGATCCCAGGTGCAGGCGCTGCACGTTGACGCCGGACTCGGCCGCGGTCAGTGCCGGTGACACGTCGACCTCGGGATCCCCCGGGTAGACGGGCATGCCGGTCACGATAGGTACCGACAGATCGATCAGCTCGGTGCTCACGAGACGATGATCTCCGTCCAGTGTCCGCCCCCGGAGCCCGGGGGCGGCCGAGTTCTGGGGAGCAAGGAACGGTCCAGGGGCTGCAAACCGTGCTCGGGTCCCCAAAATTCGCTCCGGCGAGTCCGGCGAGTCCGGCGAGTCGCTAGATCGTCGCTCTTCGTACAGCACGTCCGTGGACTCCACTCCAGGCATGCCCCGCATCCTAGGACGCATCACTCCCCGAGGACGTCACTCCTCGACCCCATCCGATGCCGCCATTACGGGGTCATGGGAGAGTCTGGGAGGAATAATCAGTGTGTCTGTGTATGGGCGCTGTCAGAGATAGGGGGAGTCGTGGCTGGAGGTGACGACGCCGGGTGGACCTACGGCTCGGTGGTGCCGGACTGGGCGCCGCGGAACGTCGACCTGAAGATCGACGTT
>NZ_CDWTNB010000030.1:8255-33278 GCF_977947065.1 Frankia sp. CgJB1 | reverse complement strand
AACGTTTTCGAAGGGCGGCAAGGACTACCGGTCGGAAGATCTACGACCAGCGCGTGAGAGAGAAGTGGAATAATCATGAGCAGCACAGGCAGCTCGGATCCATTGGGCCACCCCGATGCGCGTGGTTTCCTGCCGAACGCTCTGGGAGTGTGGCGGCTCGACTCGTTCGACATCACCAACCGTAACGGAAATGTTCTCGAGAGGCCCATGGGTGCCTACCCGGGCGGCCTACTGGTCTACCGGGAAGACGGCTACATGTCCGTGCACATATGCGACCCGCGGGATGGCACCGCGGTCCCTGAACGCAGGGATGGATCGCGTGTCGATGTCGAGTCGATCTCCATGAGCACCTCGTTCTTTGGGTACTGCGGGTCTTACCACCTAACTGGCAGGCAGGTCATTCACCGGGTGCGGGCAGCATCTGTTCCCAGGTGGATCGGAGAGGACCTGGTTCGTGATTTCACGCTGCAAGGGGACACGTTGACACTGTCTTGCCCGGCGCAGGAGGACGAGGACGCCTCGGACATCCGGGTCCCACGCCTGACGTGGAGGCGAGTCCGGCCCGCGGAATCGCCGGAAGGTGCGACCGTCGCCCCATCGCGGCCACCGCTGGACGGCAGGTAGGAATTCTGTCATGACGGGCGCACACGCTGACCGCACCGATTTGAGCCGGCGCGCACTATCCGTCGGTCTTCCTGCTGGTCGATTCAGCGATCGGGCCCGGGACGAAGATCGGAATGATCGAATGTCGGTCGTGTTCCTGCACGCCAACGCGGGATCGGCGGCAAGAGAAGGGGTGGGCGAACAGTGGACAAAGTCGTCCCAAGTGCAGCTAAGGCGATCGACGATATCCGTGACGGAGCATCGTTGGCGGTGGGTGGGTTCGGGGTGTGCGGCATCCCGAGCACGCTGATCGAGGCGTTGCGGAACGCCAATGTTACCGATCTCGAAATTGTCAGTAACAACTGTGGGGTCGACGGCTGGGGGCTGGGTGTGCTCCTGGACGCCGGCCGCATCCATCGCCTGATCGGATCCTATGTGGGGGAGAACAGGGAGTTCGAGCGGCAGTTCCTCGGCGGGGAATTGGAGGTCGAGCTCATTCCCCAGGGGACGCTGGCCGAACGGCTGCGGGCCGGCGGGGCGGGGATCCCGGCTTTCTACACTCCGGCGGGGGTGGGGACCCAGGTTGCCGACGGCGGTCTGCCGTGGCGGTATGACGGGGCCGGTGGCGTTGCGCTCCCGTCGCCGTCGAAGGAGACCCGGGAATTCGACGGGGTCCGCTATGTGCTGGAGCGGGCGATCGTTTGCCAGTTCGCGTTGGTCCATGCTTGGAAGGGCGACCGGCATGGCAACCTCATATACCGGGGGAGCGCCGCGAACTTCAACCCGTTGTGCGCCACCGCGGGCAGGGTGACGATCGCCGAGGTGGAGGAGCTCGTCGAACCCGGCGAGCTCGACCCGGCCGAAATCCACACCCCCGGCATCTTCGTGCAGCGCGTCGTCCACGTCCCCACCACCGAAAAGCGGATCGAGAAGAGGACGGTGAGTTCCCGATGAGCTGGACCCGCGAGCAGATGGCCAAGCAGGTGGCCGCCGAGCTGACCGACGGCCAGTACGTCAATCTGGGCATCGGCCTGCCGACCCTGGTAGCGAACCATCTCCCACCCTGTGTCACGGTCATCTTGCACAGCGAGAACGGACTCCTCGGCGTCGGCCCCTTCCCCTACGACGACGAGGTCGACCCCGATCTGATCAATGCGGGCAAACAGACCGTCACGCTCCTGCGCGGAGCCAGCACCTTCGACTCAGCGACGTCATTCGGCATGATCCGCGGCGGGCACGTCGACGTCGCAATCCTGGGTGCTATGCAGGTGTCCGCCGCCGGGGACCTCTCCAACTGGATGATCCCCGGAAAGATGGTCAAGGGCATGGGCGGCGCCATGGACCTAGTCCACGGTGCCCGGCGAGTCGTCGTGATGATGGAGCATGTTGCCCGGGACGGCAGCCACAAGCTCCTCGACGAGTGCACGCTGCCGCTGACCGGACAGGCCTGTGTGCATCGCGTCATCACCGACCTGGCAGTGATCGACATCGAGCCCGGCATCGGCCTGATCCTGCGGGAGACCGCGCCCGGCGTCACCATGGACGACGTCCGCGTGGCCACCACACCCAACCTCACGATCGCTCTTAGGTGACCGGTTGTTCGGCGTTCCGGGCCGCGGCGGCGTCGCCGTGATCCGGTCTACGCCTGGGTGCTGCTGTCTTCCGTAATAGTCCGCGGCTGGACCGTTACGGAGGCGTTCAGACCTAGATCCGCCAGTAGGGCGGGGATGGTGGTCGACTGTTGACCCGTGGGACGTGAACGGGTGCCTGTCGCGCAGGGAGAATAGGGGCCACCACACCAACACGACATCCCAGACGAAAGACACCCGTCAGGTGACGGGTATACGCAGCACCGGGTCGTCGCGGAAGCCGGCCACGAAGCGGGCGGGACGGCGCCGACGGCTCCGGTCCCTGGCGGGGCAGGGCCAGCTGACGCTGGCTCCCGAGGGCGTGGCCGACCACGCCCTCGCGGTCAGCTTCTATAGTCACGAATATCCCCACGAACGAGCCCGACGGAATCGTCGGCCTCGAGTGCTGGTTCCGCTCCTGCCAGCGGCGGGTCTACGGGCCAGGCAAGCAGGGCGCGGCGTTCGGCCACACCAAAATCACGGTACGGTCGCTGCTGGTCCGCGGGTTGAACGCGCTGGTCGGGACCGTGTCCGCTCCGAATTTCTCCTTAGCAGTGGGCGGCATAACATATTGCTATGGTCGGCAGATTCTCATAATGAGCAAAAAACGAAAAATGCACCGCCCCGAGTTTTTTAGAGACCGGGACGGTTCAGGAGCGAAATATTCACGAAAGCACGAGATGCCTTGCAGGCGCCCTGGACTACTCGTAGAATTTAGGCCATGCGCTCCTCCTATCAACCCAGCTATAAGGCACCAGTGTCGGCGAACTCCCTCTCGGGCCGCATCAATTCGCAGATCGTTACCCCCGGGGAACTACGGCAGTACGCCGACGCTGCTACGAGGAACCCCAACAATGTCACCGGCAACGCCGCCTTCGAAGCTTCCAGCTTCGCCTTCGGCTTCGGCTTCTTTCCCGCTCTCCCCCACAAAGGCCTGACCGCCCTCGCGCCCTACCTGGCCGCATGTAACGCCTACTGGAACGTCACAGCCTGCTGGACCGATCAGCGTGAGTTCCCTCTGGGGGCTGCGGCCTTCGCCAGAACGGTGGCCGACTTGACGGAAGCGATGGAAGCGGCGGAAGCGGCCTGATAGCAGGGTCGAGTAGCCGGGAGGAATTTTACCTCCCGGCTCTCGCAGAACCGTGCGTGACGGTCTCCCGTCACACGGCTCCTGTCACCCTGGTCACCGGAAGGTCGGGACCCACCGCCAGTGCGCAAACAGGCCCGGGGAGCCCGTGACTGCTCGTTGCCAGGCGGCTGATGCCTTCCTCACGGGTCGCAGCCGCTTGTACTTCTTGCGGATCCAACGCACCAGGTAGGAGTTGATGCGCGTGAAGAGAACGGACAGCGCGGAGCGGTAGAACGCCCCGTAGTACGCCATCCAACCCCGGACGACCGGGTTGATCGTCCGGGCGAGGTCGGCGAGCGTGACGTCGCTGCGGCGGTGCAGGCGCCAGCGGCGGACCTGCCGGCCGAGCGTGGTCAGGGCCTGCCTGCTGATCGCGGGCTGGAACGAGGCGAAGAGCCGCCCGTTCCTGCCACGCGCCGCGCGGGCACGGAAAGTGTACCCGAGGAACGTGAACGCGGTGTGCTCGTGGTCGAGCCGCCGGTTGGCGTCCTTGCAGTACACGATTCTGGTCTTGGCCGGGTGCAGCCGCAGCCCGACCTCAGCCATCCTGTCCTCGACCGCCTGGTGGGCTTGGCGTTCGCTGACGCAGTGGAGCACCGCGTCGTCGGCGTAGCGCTCGAACGGGACATCCGGGAAAGTCCGGGTCATCCACGTGTCGAGGGCGTAGTGCAGGAACAGGTTCGCCAGCACGGGCGAGACCGGAGACCCCTGTGGGGTCCCCCGGTCCCGCATCCGCAGGCTCCCGTCGGATAGCTGAAGCGGTGCCTGGAGCCACCGCTTCACATACAGCACGGCCCACGGGGCGACGCTGTAGGCTTCCACCGCCTTGACCACGAGGTCCCAGCGGACACTGTCGAAGAACGCCTGGACATCAAGATCGACGACTCAGTCGTACTTCCAGCACCGCTGCCGGCATGCCGCGATCGCGTCCAACGCCGACCGTCGTGGCCGGTAGCCGTAGGAGTCCGGATGGAAGATCTGCTCGACCTTCCTCTCCAGCCTGCGGGCTACCACCGTCTGGGCGACCCGATCCGCGACCGTGGGCACACCGAGTGTTCTGACCCCGTCCCCCTGCGGTTTCGGTATCTCCACAGCGAGCACCGGTGGCGGGAGGTAGCTCCCGGACGACATTCGGTTCCAGACCTTGTAAAGGTTTCCCTTCAGGTCCTTCTCGAACGCCTCCAGCGTGACACCGTCCACACCCGGTGCGCCTTTGTTCGCTTTCACTCGCTGATAGGCCTCCCACACTTCCCACTTCGAAATGTCAAACGGCTTCGCCGGTGACTTCAGCTCGCTCATGCAGCTCCTCCCGGAGACTCACCCCGGTTGACCGGACGAACAAACCATAGATGACCCGGCCCCTTAGCTCCCCCTCCATTACAGAGGATTCACCGCTACTACAGGCCGGTCCGCCAGCGCCTCCCCGAGGTTCTGCCTGCCGTATGCGACAGGCCGGAAACACCCAGGTCAGCGCCTTCCCATATTCCACGCGAGACCCGCAGACCAGGCTCATGCCGCCTCCATGCCGGACACCACCTGGCCAGTAGTCGGGTATCCGCCAGGCTCTTCCCGCAGCCCGAAGCATGCCACGGTTTCGATGTCACCTATTTTGTTACGACACGTCAACAGCGGTTCGGGTTCACTCATCTTCCTGGTCCCCAGCTGACGCCTCTCCGGCGCCTTTTCCACATCGCTCACCACGACGGTCTTCAGTCAACACAGCATGTGGTGGTTTGAAGCCTCCCCCCGAAGGGCGACTCCGAAGGGCCATACCTTCATCTCTCGCGCAGCATCAACTCCAGAGCACGCCCTACCCTCCCATCAGCACTCCTTCGTCGTTCATGGCACACGCCTCGGCAAGTTTGCTGACGCGCAGGTGATCGGTGCTGGCTGGGGTTTCTGGTGGGACTGTGCAGCGAGAGGCTGACGCCGGGTACGGGGCTTCAGGGGTACGGGCACGCCACCTGGAGATCGTGGAGGTTCCTACGCCGTCATGATCGACCCGAGGTGTCGTGCCCGCCGTCCCAGTATCGCCGCCTGCCCCTGCTCTCGATCAGCTGGCTGCCGCCGTCGCCGACGATCATCACCATCCGTCGTCGGTGACGGGTCTGCTGGCGGTCTTCGGCCGGGTCCCGGACCCGCGGAAACCCCGAGGTAGACGGCACAGCCTGGCCGTGGTGCTGACCCTGGCGACGTGCGCGGTGCTCGCTGACGCGCGGTCGTTCACCGCGATCGGCGAATGGGCCGCCGATGCCGGTCAGGCGGATGCTCTGCACACCCAGACCGAGACCGCCCGCTGGCTGGTCGGCCGCGGGGTGAAAGCCACCGAGACCGAGGTCGCCTACCTGGTCACCAGCCTGCCGACACATCAGGCCAGCCCGACCCAGTCGGTGGTGCTGCGGTTCCGCGGCGACACACGGAATCCGCCGTACCGCGAAGAGCCGCTCATGCCGTGGTGACGACGACCTTGCCGCGAGCGTGCCCGCGTTCCAGATAGCGCAGACCTTCGGCGACGTCGACCAGTGGGTACGTCCGGTCGATGACCGACGTGAGCTTCCCGTCCTCGACGAGCCGGGTGAGGGTGAGTAGCTCCGCCTGATCCTGACGGGTGGGCAGCGGTCGGAGCCGCTGCCGGACGAAGCCGTTGACCACGATCGCGCGGAGCATCCAGCCGACCGCCCCGACGACGTGGCCGGGTGAACCGCCGGCATTGAGCACGAAGGTTCCCGTCGGGGTCAGCGCCCGGCGCAGCCGGCTCAGTGGCCGGTTGCCGACGTTGTCGAGGATCACGTCGTAGTGGGCGTGCGCGTCGGTGAAGTCATCGGTGGTGTAGTCGATGACGTGTGTGGCGCCGAGCGCGCGGACCAGTTCGACGTTGCGGGTGCTGCACACCCCGGTGACTTCCGCGCCGAGCGCGGCCGCGATCTGGATGGCGTATGTACCGACGCCGCCGGCGGCCCCGTTGACGAGTACCAGGTGCCCGGCCTGGACCCCACCCATGTCGCGGATCCCCCGCAAGGCGGTGGTCGCGGCGATCGGGAGCGCCGCCGCCTGCTCGAAGGTCAGGCCGGCCGGCTTGGGTACCACCGTGTCCGCCGGGGCGCGGGCGTACTCGGCGAATGCGCCTGGGCAGAAGCCGAGCACCTCGTCGCCGGGTCGTAGCACGTGCACGTTCGCGCCGACCGCCTCCACGACGCCCGACGCGTCGATCCCGGCCACACGGTGCTTCGGCCTGGTCAGTCCCATTCCGGGCATGAGTCGCGCGACGAGCGGGTCGCCTCGCACCATGTGCCAGTCGTACGGGTTCAGCGCGGCGGCCCGCACCCGAACCAGTACGTCATCCGGCCCGAGTTCGGGCATGCCGACATCGGTCAGCTGCAGGATGTCCGGCGGGCCGAACCGCTCCTGGACGACTGCCTTCACCAGGTCTCCTCTGTCGTCATGCTGGCGGGCCGGAAACGCGAGATCACCCAATCTGCCAGCATGGCGATACTGACAACGGATTGCGCGGCCCACGACACGCCGGCATGGCGATGGTCCCACGCCGGGCTATCGCGAGACAGGATGGCTGGCTGGCTCGAAAGCAGATCCGGTGGAAGTTCGATGAAAAACGCCGTGGCCGTCCAGTCAACTGTGCGGTCACACTATCAAGCTCCGCCGCCGTCCCGATGCGCTGGCGACGGAGCGCCCCTTTCCGAGGCGTGGCCGAGGTTCCGCTCTCCTTCGTGAGCCCGTTACTCCGGTTGCCGGAGAGAGCGGAACAGGAGCCGGCCGAACCGGGTGAGGAGCAGGGCGCCGGAGCCGGCGAGCGCGGCGAGCACGCCGATGAGGAGGTCTCGCGCCGAGTTCGCGCCGAGGACCTGGAGTACCGCGAAGGCGGCGCCGAAGGGCAGGCCGACGACGGTGAGGACGCCGAGCGCCGCGCCGACCTGCTGCCCCTCCTGGGTCTGGGCGATCCGGTTCAGGTCGACGATCTCGGTGAGCACGGCGTCGAACCGCTCGGGCAGATGGTGCTGTGCCTGGTAAGCGGTGAGGATGTCGTTCGCCGGGCCGTGGGCGCTGGCGTCCCGGAGCCAGTAGATGTTGCGGAATCGGGCGGCCCGTTCTTCGAGACGGGCGAGATGACGCGTGAGGTCCTGGGCTTCGAACGCGCGGGCCGCCTCGTCGATCATCTCGGTGATGGCCGCGTTCTGGATCATGCCGATCAGGACCGCGTCGAGGTAGGTGGTGTGGGCGTAGAGCTGGGCGAAGCCGAAGAACGCATCGTCGGCGCCGTCGTCGGGGCGTAGACCGAGAAAGGCGGCGCCGTCCCGGGTGACGAGCCCGCGCCAGTCGGCGGAGAGGATCACTCGTCCGTCGAGGAGCTGGTCGGCGTGGTCGGGATCCGGTGGGTAGTCGGCGTTGGCGGTACGGGACGCGAGATGCCACAGCCAGGTGTCCGCGGTCGACCAGGAGTCGATTCGGACGGCGTCAGCGGGTCGCGGCGGGTCGGCTTCGGGAAGGGTGGGGAAGGTCAGGAACGCGATCGTGAACCCTCGGGCCGACGGCGCCAGGCGGGCCCAGGTGGGCAGCGCCGAGCCGAGGTCGGGGGGTGGGGTCGCACTGCCGCGCCGGCCGGCGACGGCGCGCAGGACGTCGAGGAGCTCGGACCCGCCGGTCTGGACGTGGACATGGACGCGGACATGGACGATGACGAAGGCGCGGTCCGGCCGGTCCGGGTCGGGTAGGAGGATCTCCGTACCGAAGATCGGGTTGTTCGTCTCGCCGGTGGGTGCGGTGCGCTGCCAGCGGCTCGGCCGGTCAGGCGTGCCGTAGAGGATGCGTGCGCAGGCGGCGCTGAAATAGGTGCTGCGCGCGGCGGTGGTCGCTTCGATTTCCTTGTGGCGTAACGGCAGCGGACCTTCCGGCCAGTCCGGGATGCCGGTGAGGAAGGCGGGACAGACGACCACGAAGGAATGCCGTCCCGGACGGTCTACCGGTAGAATTCGTCGACCTCCGGAAGGTCCAGTCTGATCACGAAATGGGCTCGGCCGGTGGACGGGGCGACCTCGAAACGCACACGCTCCCCGACGATGATCGTGCGGAATCCTTCGGTGACGATGTCGCTGTAGTCGAAGCCGTGGATCTCGCCGGTCTCGTCGTCGCGAACCAGGTAGGTCGCGGTGACCCGGTGGGGTCCGCTGCCCAGCGGTTGGCGATCGACGATCCGGCCGAACCGCTGCCCGCTGTCCGGCACGCCGGTCATGGTCACGCGACCTCCCGCACGCAGCGGAACCCGACGGCGTTACTGCTGCCCCGGCGTAGGTACAGGGCCTTCGACGAGGTCTGCACCGCCCGGTACGGGTTGTCGTAGGAGCCACCGCAGATCACCGCAGAGTTGATCCCGTCGAACACGGTCTCGGTCCATTCCCACACGTTGCCGGACATGCCGTGCACCCCGAACGGGGACAGGTTCGCCGCATGATCGGTCACCGGAGTCGGGGCGCAGTCCCGCAACCGGCCACCGTCGATCTCCTGCTTCCAGACCTCGTAGGTCACCAACGGCCGGCCGCTCCACGCGTCGGCGCAGTTGACCGCGGCCAGGTCGACGTCGTCTCCCCAGGGGAACAGCCGGCCGTCCGTGCCCCGGGCGGCGGCCTCCCACTCGACGCAGGTCGGCAGCCGCTTGCCCTCGAAGCGGGCGAAGGCGTAGGCACTCCACCAGTTGACGCAGTTCGCCGGGTAGTTGTCGTACGCCGGATCGGTGAAGTACTCCGGGTTCCGCAAGCGTTCCCGCCATGGTTCGTGGGTGTGGCCTGACGGAGCGCCCGGATGATCCCACTGCGCGCAGCCCTGCTCGGCGACCGCGGCGAGAAACGCCTTGTACCGCCCGACCGTCACGGGGAACTCGTCGAACAGCACCGGCTTCTCGATCTTTCGGAGGAGGAGGCGGTGGCTCGGCCCGACCAGGTCCGTCGCTGCCGGGAGCGTCCGCGGGGGCGCGGGGATCGTCTCGGCGCCGAGGTGGACGAGGAACTCCCGGACCTGCTCGGTCAGAATCGGTTCGGCGTTGCTGCCCGCGGCTTCCCGTCCGGCCGCGGTCCGCAGGTAGCGCGCGGCGAAATACTCCTGGAAAACGGTGTGCACCAACGCCACCGTGCCGGCGCCGGCCGGGCGGAACAGGGGCGCGAGCAGGAACGTCTCCAGCGTGACCCGTCCCTCGGCGAAGCATTCGATGCCGACGTGGGTGCAGAGGTCCGCCAGAGTGAACACCGCCTGATCGGCCAGGAATGCCGGGCCGAAGTAACTCTCCAGCCTGGGCCGGAGATCGGCGAGCCCGGCGGTGTTCAGGATCTGCCCGATGCGGGCCGGCACCAGGTCCACGAGGTGCCTGGCCGCATCCGCGGCGGGCCTCCGCGCGAGCTGGCCGGTCTGCTGAGCAAGCCGCAGTTCCAGCGGCGAGACCGAGTAGACCCGCTCGTCCGCGTGCAGCTTCAGGTCACCGAGCCGGACCACGCTGAACTGCGGAAGCTCCAGCGGATCGACGCCGTTCGCGTGCAGCTGCTGGACGAGCTGCTCCGAGATCAGCGACGAGCTGTTCAGCAGCCGGCGGACCTCGGGCGAGTCGGCGAGAAACGAGTAGCGGGACGACATCACGACCGTCGACTCCGCCGACAGCGCCTGCGAGACGTCGGAGAACACACCGAGGAACGCCTCCAGGCTCGTGTTCGGCACCGCCTCATCGATCGCGTCGAGCACGCACAGCACGGAGCCGGCCCGGATCAGGTACAGGAAGACGTCGAAGACCCGGTTCCGCGGAACCGTCATGTACGGGTTGAGGGTCCGGGTGACAAAGTCACCGAACTCCTCCTCGGGTTCCTTCAGGCTCATGTCCAGGTAGAAGCGGTAGCGATGCCGTGCGGGTTCCGAACCGTCCGCCGCGAGCTGCTTCAGCAGCGTCGTCTTCCCGCTGCCCGGACCACCGATGACGAGGATGTTCGCCGAGGTTCTCACGAGGCGGCGCAAGATCTCCCCGGCGTCGGACGTCTCGGTGACCGTCATCTCGCCGGTGTGCTGGTCCGCTTCCAGCACATCCCCGGCGATCCTGAGCGGCTCTCCGTCACGGGGTCTCGTCTCCGGGTAGCTGACCGTCAGGGCGGACAGGTGCGACGGTACGTCGACGATCCTCTCCACAAACCGCTCGTAGGCCACGATGCGGATCTCACCGTCCGCGAACGGCGCCACATCCTCGGACGGCTCGTCCTCGACGATCAGGAACCGGGTGTGCTTCGGGAGCTGGGTACTGAGGATCTCGCCGCCGGTCGTGGTGAGAAGCTGGTTCAGCTCTTCCAGGCTGCGACTGAGCATGATCTCCACATACTCGGCCTGCAACCCGATCTGCCGGCAGAAAAGCTGGTAGACGGTGCTCTCGGACAGTTCGAACCGCTTGATCGCCTTGTACCCCAGCGTCGCGTATAGGCCCGAGAGGAACTCGGCCTTCCGCTCGACTAGCAGATCAAGGCTGGGCGCGTCACCGATGATCGCGGTGACACCGGTGCTGGTGAACCAGTCCAAGACGTCCAAGAGCCGGCGCACGGCGAGAAGGCCGTCCTCCTCGGCGATCTCATAACCGTCATGCGACGAGCGGTTCCGAAGCCGCTGGATGTCGGTGAACGCGTTGATGACGTTGGTGCTGCGGATATGCGGCCGGCAACCTTTGATCAGATCGTTCAGCGCCTTGCCGGACGGGTCGCCCGGAACCTCATGATGGGTCCACAGCTGCTTCAGCAGCCGTTCGGCGATCTTCCCGATGAGCGAGACGGTGTTCTCTGGGTAGCCGTCACCCAACGACTTGATCGGCCGGGTGAAGTCGAGACCAAGATATCGCGCGATCCGATCATGACCGTTGAGCTCGCCCTGCAGCCGATGAAGACGGTCATCGACGGTCTCGGTCACGAGACGGTCCTCCTCCGGGTACCGAGCACGAAGGCGAACCGGTCGGGAAAGAACAGCACCGGTTCCGGATGGCAGGCGTCGATCTCGGCCACGCCTGCTTCGATCTAGTCATCCTCGAACGTCGAGAGCAATGACATGTACCGACTGCGCACCATCGCCAGGTACCGGTCCTTCGGGATGCTCAACGGGTAGTCGCGGTACGTAAGACTCGCGGTCAGGCCCGCATCGCGCATGTGGTCCGCGATGTCGGCAGGGTCCGGCTGCAGCTCCTCGAACCGCTCCAGGGCCGCGACGAACAGCGGGTACGAGATCCGGGTCGGCAACATCACGATGAGGAAGCGGCCGCCGTCGGTGAGCCCGGCGATGACCCGCGGGCGGTCGGCGGGGGCCACGTGGTGGATCGGCTCTTTGATCATCACCACGTCGAGCGAACCGGGCTCGACGGCCGTCGTCGCGTCGGGGCTGGCCGCGCCGACGAGCTGCTCCGCCGAGGCGTGCACCGGGCGAAGACCGGGATCCGAAGGCAGCTGGCTCAGCATCCCCTCGGACGGGTCGGCGCACAGGATCGGCGTCAACGGCCGGACGATCTCGAAAACCCGGCGGGTGTACAGTCCCGTCCCGCACCCGACGTCGATGATCCGATCGTGGGAGGTCAGGGTGAGCGCCCCGGCCATCTCCCGGGCCATCCAGTCGAGGAAGGCGTCGCTGTAGGTCCAGTTCTGGTCGTACGCGTCGGCGAGGCGCTCATAGTGCGCCGACGTTCCCGGCTCCGCCAAACTGGATCACCTCCCGCCCTACAACCCAGGCGGATCGTAACCGATCGGCTCCCCAACGGCTCCGGATTGGGACAAGTCGGCCAACGAGCGTGACGCCCTGCCACCGACTCTGGGACGTAAACGGGAACTCTGTTCGTCCCTCCGACGACCACGGTTCTCGCGAGAGTCGAGCCGGGCCAGCAGGTCGGCCAACTGTCTGGCGTTGCGCTGCGCATAGTCGGCATAGCAGTTGTTCATGAGGACGTGGGTCGTGGCGACGCCGTTCGCCAGCTCCCGGATCCTCGGGGCCCATGCGCGCAGTTCGTCCTCGCTGTAGCGGTAGCCGAAGCGTTCGTGGATGTCCTTGCTCGTCCACCGCTCGCTGTGACCGTGGAACCGGACAACCGCGAGATCGGCAGTCGCGGCGAGCACCGGCGGAATCGAATTCGGATAGCCCTGGGGAATGTCGACGCACACGTACGGAATCGCCTGAGAGGCGAGGAAATCGAGTGTCTTCTCACGGTTGCGTTCGTCCATCCAGGTGTGGTTACGGAATTCCACGCAGATCCGCACCGGCCGGCACCGGCGCTGGCACTCCAGGATGTAGCGCTTGTTCGCGGCGCTGATCGGAAACCACTGCGGGAACTGGAAGAACAGGGCGCCGAGCTTGCCGGCCTCGGTGAGCAGTGCCAGCGCGGTGAGGAACCGCTCCCACACCTCGTCGACGACGTTGGCGTCCAGGTCGCGGACGTAGGATTCGGAATGAAATAACTTGTTCACTTCGGGGTCCTCGCGAGCCCGTGACCTGCGAAGACGCATATTGGCTTGCATTAATTACTTCATTACGAATTCGTAGAGGTTCCTCCGATCCGGCCCGACAACGTCGCGCAGGTCCCTGTACAGCGCGCCCGGGCGAGTCGGATGCCCCGTGAGCAGCGAGAAAGCCTTGACATTGAAGGTGAAGTCGGCCGGGGTGCGCGTCGCCCACGTCCGCACCGTCCGCTCCGCCGGCGGCGCGTAGTAGGTGGAGTCGACCTCGACCAGCGGGAACTGCCGGGCATAGTAGCGCAGCCGCTGCTCGGCGCTGGTGACCTCCGGTGGGTACCATCCGGACCTCAGCAGCGTCGGGTCCGTCCAGGAAGCTGTCCCGACCAGAATGTCACCCATGCCCGTCACCCCCCCGCCGGGTTCCACGCTCGCGAACCGGTACCTGCCCGCGAACGGCATGGTTGACGTCAGGACCCGTTATCCTTTTACAGGCGAATGTACCGGTACCCCGCTCGGGCTCGGACCCGGGCCTGTCGGCTATACGGGCAACGGCAGCCGTCCGGCCCCACGACGTACGAGAATGCCATCGAGGGGAACCACTTCCGGACCCATTCCTCCGCCGTTAGGAGAAGCCATGAGTCGTCGTGAACTGGCCAGTCGGACCAGAATAAGTGCTTTCCGCGAAGGGCCGTACGTGCTGATCGTCGCCGAAGGCGACCTGCCCACGCCCGGATTCGACGTCGACATCGCCGAGAGCAGGGTGCGCATCTTCCCGCAACAGTTCGACCTCGAGCGCCGCGCGCGGCCCGGCGTCTTCCCGCAGGTGGTCACGCCATACCGCTACGCCGAGATGGTTCGCTACCCCGAGGATCAACCCCGGATCACCGTCCATCACGCCGACGGCACCGACCAGGTCGACATCGAGCCCTGCGGCAAGGAACTGGCCGGCTACGTCGACACCGTTCGCGGGAGCGCTCACCGGACCGCCGCGCCGGAGGCGGAGGCGGGGACCGAGCCAGGGGCGGAAGAGGCCATCGGACTGTCACCCGCACTCAGCTTCGACGAGGCGTTCGCCAAGGCCCTCGCCAACCTGCCGTCCTCGGACACCACGACCGCCGACGCGCTGGCCCGCGTCCAGGTGCTGGAGATCGGCGGCCTGTTCGGTGGCATCGCCAGCTTCCACCACCTGTTCGTCCGGGTCAGCCGGACCATCAGCTGACCGCAGACACGGATCCGGGTCCGTAGCCGGAGTCGGCTACGGACCCGGGCCGGTTGATGTCCTCCCGGGGTGGCTGGGGTGACGACGGCCAGCCGGCCCGAGCAGATTGCCCGGGGCTGCGGCCGGTCAGGCGGCGGCGAGCGTGGTCGACCAGAGCACCGCACCGCCGGAGTCCCGCAGCTCCACGGTGAGCCCGCCACCGGGATCGAGGTGCACGCGGCCGAAGAACTGCAGACCGGCCGAGGGCGGCAGGTTGGACTGACCCGCCGGAGGGGCCTTCACGAAAATAGCCTCGGGGCCGAAGGTGGGGTCGAGCGTGTTCGGGCCGAACGTTCCGGCGTTCAACGGCCCGGAGACGAACTCCCAGAACGGGGCGAAATCGGTGAAGGCGGCCCGGTCCGGGTGGGTAGTGGTGCGCCGCCGTGTAATGGACGTCAGCAGTCACCCAGACCACATTGCGGACCCGGTGCCGGCGGAGGCCGGCGAGGAGGTCCGCGATTTCCACCTCGCGCCCCAGGGGGGCACCCGGCCGGCCCTGCCCCACCGCCTCCACGCCGCTCGGGTTGTCCGGCACCAGCAGCCCGAGCGGGAGATCGGCGGCGACCACCTTCCAGGTGGCGCGGCTGGCGGCGAGCCCGGCCAGCAGCCACTCGCTCTGGTGGCGGCCGAGGATCGCCACGCCGGCGGGATCCTCCTGGCCGTCGGGATTCGGGTTCTTGAACGAGCGCAGGTCCAGGACGAAGACGTCGAGCAGCGGGCCGTAGGAGATCCTGCGGTAGATCCTCCCGCCCGGGCCGGCCCGACCGGGAATGAACGGGGTGTACTCCAGGAACGCCTGCCGCGAACGCGCCGCGAGGACGTCCACCCGTTTCTCGCTGTACCGGGAATCGTCAAGAATCTCACTGGGATACCAGTTGTTGAGCGTCTCGTGGTCGTCCCACTGGAACACCCACGGCACCTCGCGGTTGAACGCGAGCAGGTTTGCGTCGAGCAGGTTGTACCGGTAGTTGCCGCGGTACTCCGCGAGGGTCTCGGCGACCTTGGACTTCTCCGGGACGACGAGGTTGCGCCACAGCGAGCCGTCCGCGAACGGAACCGTCGGGAGGAGCGGCCCGTCCGCGTACACGGTGTCCCCGGAGCAAATCGCGAAGTCCGGGTGGTGAAGTCGGTCGCCGCGCCCACCCGGACGACGCCGACCCGCCGGGCGGCGGTGAACGTCTCGGTGGCTGCCACGTCGACCGCGAGCGCCGCCGGCCGATCGGCCCGTGCCCACACCACCGCGCTGTCCGCGGTGACATCGCCGGACTGCACGCCGGAGGTGAACGTGGGCCGGCCACCCCGCACCTGGCCCGGGGCCCGGTCCGCGACCCGCGCCGCCGGAACCCCTACGGCGGTGCCGGCGGCGGCCGCCAGTGACGCCACCGTCGCTCGGGCCAGCACGTCCCGTCGGTTCGGCACGCGTTCCTCTGCCATCTCGCCCGGCCCTCCTGTCACTGTCCGTATGGCCGCAGTCCCCCGACGTCGACCATCACAGTGCAGGTTCCGGGCAGCCGTCGGCCCCCGTTCCGGAAGCGAAAAAGTGAACTGTGCGTGGCGTCCCGCACCGCCTGCCGCACCGCGTCCCGCCCAGACCACCTCTTCCGGGTAACCCTCGCGAGGAACCCGGGCGCCGACCGCTCGGATGAAGTCACGCGCAGAGCCGCAGAGCCGGGGAGCCGGGGAAACCCTGGTCATCTGGGCCGCTCTCACGGCCCCTTAGCGCTTTCGCGATCCGTATCTACGTAGAAATTGCTATGATCTATCCGTAGATGCGGTTTCAGTCGGAGCTTTGCCGTCAGTAGATCAGGCGGTTGATCAGAGTGGATGCGTGACATGTTCTGGCCAGGCCCCGCCCACCCCGACGACGAGACCAGGCACTGGCTCGCCCGGGTCGAGAAAGTCGCCCCGGTCCTGGTCCAGCACCGTGAACAGGCCGAACAGGAGAGAATGACGCCGCCCGACGTCATCGACGCCCTGCGTGAGCAGAACATCCACCGGATGTGGGTCTCCCCGGCCTTCGGCGGTGGCGGGGTGAGTGTCCGGACCGGTTCCGCGGTGCTCCAGGCGCTCGCCCGGATCGACGCCTCCGTCGCCTGGCAGATGGGGGTCCAGGGCGTTATCGGCCGGATGTCGGACTACCTCCCGGAGCAGACGGCCGGCCGGATGTTCCGGGAGAGCGATGGTCTCGTCGTCGGTGGGATCAACCCGTCGGGCCACGCCGAGGCCGTCCCCGGCGGTCACCGGGTACGCGGTCGGTGGTCCTTCGCCAGCGGCTCCACCCACGCCGACTGGCTGGTGTGCGCCTCACTCGTCACCGAAACCAGCGCGGCCGGCGAGGTAGCCGCGGGAAGTATGGCGGACTCGTCGGCCCCGACCCCGCCCACAACCCGGATGATGTTCGTTCCGCGGGATGCCGCCCGTTTCACCGACGACTGGTTCACGATAGGGCTGCGCGGCACCGGGAGCGTCAGCTTCACTGTCGACGACCTCTTCGTCCCCGAGGAGCACACCGTCGACGGCGGGCTGCTGCGCCGGCTGCCCGCGGCCCGGCCCTCGCGCGGCTACCCCATCGCGTACTACGACTTCGGCCCGTTCACGACCGCGTCAACAGCGCTCGGCATCGCCCAGGACGCGCTGAGCGCCTTCCCGGGGCTGGCGGTCAGCGCGGTTCCTGCCCGCGGGACGGAGACGCTGGCGTCCAGCCACACCGTTCAGGCCGGCATCGCCCGCGCTGCGGCCCTGGTCAGAGCGGGCGAACTGCTGCTCGACGATGCGGCCGGCCACGCGAGTGCCCGCCTCATCGGCGGGGAGAAGCTCAGCGCCCTGATCCGGCTCGCCGCCGCCGCCGTCGGCGAAAACACCCTGAAGGCCGTGGACACCCTGCACGGCCTGGCCGGCACCAGGGCCCTGGGCGCGGCCGGCCGGCTCGACCGCTGCTTCCGCGACATCCACACCGTGGTCGCGCACATCACCCTGGCGCCGACGAACTTCGAGATGGTCGGGTCGTATCTCCTGGGCGGCTCGTTGCTGATGCGGCGCTGACCCCCGCCCGATGCCCCGAGCCCCGAGTACGGTCCTGCGGTTTCCTCCTGCGGTTTCCCCGTCGTGGCGGGCACCCAGGGCGCCCTCGCGGATGGCGGTGATGACGGCCGAGAAGTTCCGACCGGGACCGTCCCGGCGGACGAAGTCCGCGTAGATCTCGGCCGCGGTGTGCCCAGCACCGTACCCATCCCCTTGGGGAGCACCGTACCCATCCCCGCGGGGAGCACCCGGTGACACCCGTGGGAGTATGCCACTGGCAACCCACGGCTGACTCGAACGACTACATCAGTGTTATCAGAATGTTGTTGACAATGACCGGCGACGTTCGCGGTCGGCGATGGTCACGTCGGCAAGACTCGCAGTCCGCGAACATCCGGCCCATGAAATCACAGTCCGCGATGCCACACCCGGCGAAACCGTGTTCGACGATGCCTCACCAAGGCATACCCAACACCCGCTATAGCGGAAGCCCGCGAACATCAACATTCAAACAAACACCTGACATCGCGACCCGACATCCAGATCCGAAGAAAATACATTCCGACGCCCCCCGGCAACCCGTTATCCCACCGTTCCAGCACGGCCGACCAGGAGCGTTCGTGGCTCGTCCGCCCGAAGTGCTGTTCGTCTGCGTTCACAACGCGGGCCGTTCTCAGATAGGCGCCGCTCTGCTCGACCGACATGGTCGTGGCCTGTTCCGCGCCCGATCCGCCGGCACCGCCCCGGCCCCGGCCATCCACCCGGGAGTCGTCACCGTCATGGCCGAGGTAGGCATCGACCTGTCCCGGGAGTCCCCGAAGCGACTGACCAACGAGATGGTCCGCGACTCCATCGTCGTCATCAACATGGGATGCGACGACGCCGTTCCCAGCTACCCCGACACGCGCTACCTCACCTGGAAACTGGATGATCCGGCGGAGTGCGCGCTCGAGGAGATCCGGTCGATCCGCGACGAGATCGACGCCCGCGTCCGGGCGCTGGTCTACAGTCTCGGCGTGGCCGCCCGCGTCGGGCTACTGAAGAACCAGCCCGGTTACACCGGGATCCCGCCTGGCGGTACTGACCCGGATGCGTGGCGCTATCCTCCACCGGTCGGGGCGGGCGCACCCGACACAACCGCGTGATCCGGCGCGACCGCGTCGACGGACTCGGCCTCCCGGTGCGGGATGATGATCGTCGCGCCGATCCGGACGGTGCCGCCACGCACGACGTCGGCGCGCAGGCCACCCCGGTCGCGTAGCGCGCTCCAGACCCCGGGGCGGGTGAGCTGTTCGAGGTAGGAGCACGGTGGGCAGGGCCGGGCACCGAGCAGGACAACGTCGTCGATGCGGAAGGTCCGCCCGACAAGGTCGAGTAGCGCGACGCCCTCCGTCACCAGGTTTCGCCTGGTCTCCCACTCGGCCAGAGCCACCCCGGCATCCGCGGCCACGGCGGCGATGACCTCACGCTCGATCAGCGTGACGGCACGACCGGCGCCACCGCGCGCGGAGTAGGTCCCGGTGCCGATGGCGTAGCGGTCGCCTTCGAGGCCGTGACCCTCGATCACTCGAACAGCCTCACAGGCCCGCCTCCGGGTACCCCGGATCGGCGTGGTGTAGATCCCGACCAGGCGTCCCGCGGCCATGATGCCGACGCTACCCCGTTTCGGGTCACCCGCGCCCGGACAATCGCAGGAACCCGCGCACCCTCGCCATACTCACCGCCGCGCGGTTTCGGCCTGCTCGGCCTGCTCGGCGCCCCCTTCCTGCTCGGCGCCCCCTTCCTGCTCGGCACTCCCTTTTTCCTCGGCCCGCTCGGCCTCGGCCTGCTCGGCGCGTTCGGCTTGGGCCTGCTCGGCTCGCTGGGAACGGTCGCCGCCCTCTCTCTCGTGGCCGGCCCCCGACTCCTCGGGCTGTGCCACCACTTTGCCGTCGCGAATCTCGCCTCGCCACGACCCGGTTGCCTTGCCCTGCATCATGATGAACCGGCGGAAATGCTTGAGATCGAGGCGGGCCCGCCGGCCGCCGGCACGCCAGATATTCCCCGTCCTCTCGACGAACCCGCTGGGATAGTATTCTATGGTCAGCAGGATCCGGGTGAGGTCGTCAGCGAGCGGATGAAAAGTGACGGCGCCCCTGGTGGAGCCCTTTCCGCCCTCGGACGTCCAAGCGATCCGCCGGTCCGGGATCTGCTCTTGGATGGTCGCCTTCCAGCTGCGTCGGGACTTGAAGACCTTGACCCGCCAGTTCTGCTCGGTCTCGCTCTTCGCTTCCACCGCCTCCACGCCCTTCATGAAACGGGCGAAATCCGGGAACTGCGTCCACTGGTCGTAGGCGACGGACACCGGGACACCGACGTCCACCGTCTCCTCGATGTTCGTGGCTTTGAGTGGCCCGCTCTTGCCGCCGCGCTTCCCGCGGCCGATCTTCAGCGCCCCCTTCGCCTTCTCGCGCATCGCCGAGGCCGCGGTCCTGAAGGCCGTCTTCGTCGGCGGTTCCCCCTTGACCAGCCGCTGGACGCCCTCGGCGAGCGGGGAAAGCTTACCCTCCTTGCCGTTCCTCTCGGCCAGCCCGTGGAGTTTCTCCGTGCTCGAGGTGAGCCGCTGCGCCGTCCTGCCGACCAGGTGCGCCCCACCCGCCTTCGCCAAGTTCTTCGTCTCGTCGAGCAGGCTCTTGGTCGCCGGGCTGTCACGCAGGGCACCGAGAAAACCCTGCGCCGGTGGCTTCGTCGTCGGCCGCTCTGTCGTCTGCGTCATCTCCGCTCCTCGTCGATCGGACCGTCCCTCGGATGTCACCGCTCGGAGGTGACGTTCTGCCGGCCACGCGCGGCGCGGCGCGGCCCCGCCGAACGTCCGGGCGAAGAACGGCGTTGCGCACCGGACTGCGCCACAGCCTCGGGCGCCGCTCCCTCACCGGCCGCCCGTTGCTCCGACCGCTCGCCCTGCTCGGTCTGCTCCGCCTGCCCACGCTGCTCGGTCTGCCCACGCTGCTCGGTCTGCCCACGCTGCTCGGTCTGCCCGCCCGAGGTGCCCTCCTCGGATTCCGCCGCGGCGGGCGCCAGCTTCTCGCCCTCTCCTTCGCCCCGGCCGGGTGCGGCGACCTCCGGCACGGCCCCGGTCACCCCTTTGACGGCCCCGGTCACCCCCTCGGTGACCGCTCCCGCCGCCCCCTCGGCGACCCCGGTCGCACCCTTGGTCACCCCCTCGGTGGTCTCCGCCGCCCCCTCGGCGACCCCGGTCGCACCCTTGGTCACCTCCTCGGTGACCGCTCCCGTCGCCGCCTTGGCGACGTCACCCGCCTCGGCCAGGCCCTCGGTGAGCCGACCCGTACGCTGGTGGAGGTTCTCGGTGAGCCGACCCGCCCGGGCCTCGTACACCGACAGTGCCGCGCGCCGACCGGCCTCCAGCACAGGTCCGCGGACCTGGGCGAGCAGCTCCTCCGCCTCCGCGGAATGCAGCAGTTTCACTGTCTGATCACGGACGATGTCCTTGGCGTGATAGTTGCGCCCGGTCAGCCAGAGCCCGACTCCGATCGCCATCTTGGCTTTCTTGGTCCGGCCGAGGACATAGCCGCCGACGAGCGCCGCAGCGATCTTCGCACTGCTCATAGTTAATCATTCCCTTCCCAGATGTCGGAGTCCGAGCTCCAACCCCATCTGCCGGTCCCCCCAAAGGCGTCGGCGTCCGCCGTGTCACCGGCTCCGGGCGGACCCGTGGGGCCCTCGGCGAAGTCGATGGCGGGAAGTGGGCCGACGTATTCGATCGTGAAGTACGGACAGGTGCGACGGAGATCGGCGACGGCGGCGTCGAACGCGTCCACGGCGTCGTCGCACAGCAGAAACGCCCAGCTGAGCACCGGGTCCTCCGCGCCGCCGTGCGGGCGCCGTGGCCGGTCGGATAGCGCCAGCGGACGCAGCAGGTCGAGGATCGCATCGGCCTGACGCTGCCGGCGGGCGATGACCAGGTCGGCCACCTGCTGACCCAGCCTGATCCGCGCGTCGAGATCCGCGGGCGGCGTGACCCCGACGAACGGGCTGCCCGGCAGTACCTCGGTGAGGGCGGACCGCTCGTCCTCCTCCACGTCGAGATACAGCTCCACCAGCCCTTCGAGCGCATCGAGCCGATCGGGCATCTCGTCGGCGAGCGGGGCGAGGACTTCACGGCACACGGCCGCCTCGTCGGGGGCGACGGTCCCGAACCGCAGCGGCAGCACGGGGCCTCCGGCGAGAAGTCGCTGCAGGATGTCCAGATGACGCACAGCCTCGGACTCGCCCAGAATCCCGACATCCGCGGTGACGCTGACCGCCGCCGCCAACGGCCCGAACCGCACCAGGTGCACCTGCCCCGGGGGGTGTCCGATGCCGGGCGGCGGTGGCGTCGGCGCCGGATGCCCGGACCGCGTGATGCCATAGATGATGACGGACATGGCGATCATCCTTCTCGGCCGCGGCGGCGGTCGCCCGGCGCACTGCGCCCGGCCGGCAGATCCCGCCGGGCGTGCTCCTCGGACGATCCGCCACGCAGCGAGCCCACCACCTCCTCGGCGGTGTCCTTCAATCCCTCGAGCGCCCCCTTCGACTTCTGCCTCGCGGTGCCGTCGGTGACCTCATGCATGAGTCCGGGCAGGCCCGAGACCTGCTCCTTGGGCGCGATGTCCAGCCGGTTCACCGCCTCGGCGAACCGGAGGTAAGTGTCCACGCTCGCGATGACGACCCGGGCGTCGACCGTGAGGATCTCGATTCCGACCAGCGCGACCCGCACGTAGGCGTCGATGACGATGCCCTTGTCGAGCACGACGTCGAGGACATCGGCCAGGCTGCTGGGCTTCGGAGCCCGGTTCATGGACTGACTGGAGACGCTCATGGCGCTGTCCTCGCCTTCTTCCATCGTTCTTCGTACGCGGAGGAGGCGGAGCGGGCCCTCGACGCGTCGGGGGCGGTCGGGTCGATCCCCGGCCCGGGATCGACGAGGTGACGGGCCCGCCGTAGTGCCTGCTCGGTCTCCTCGGGGCTCACGCCCAGCGACATGCGCACCTTCTCCAGGCTGGCACGGATCTCGATCAGCGCGCACCCCAGCTCGTCGATCTGCTCGGCGGTGAGGTCGCCACCGTCCATCCGGCGGATCGCCTGCCGTTCCAGGAGCTCCCGCAGCGACTCGAGGACGACGACGAGATGCGCGAGACCGCGACCGACGTCCTGGGGATCCGCGTCCAATCGCAGCGTCCGCCGGGGGTTCCTGGTAGTACTCACCATCCCGCCTCCCGGCCGCCCTCCACGGCTGTCTGCACACCGATCAGCAGGGCGCGCAGATCGAGCCGGAGCAGGTCGACGCCGGCCAGCGCGACCACGACATCCCCACTGATCACCACGCCGCGGTCCACCAGCCGGTCGAGGAGATCGGCGATCGGTTGGGCGGTGCCGGCCCCCCGGCCCACCGAAGCACCCTGCCCCCGCACAGCGCCCCGTCCCGGCACGGCCCCCCGGGGAACCGGCACCTCGCCGAGCTCAGTCATCGCCGCCACCATGCCGTCCTCCGATAGCACCATTCCGTCCTCCGGCAGGACCCTGGACCCGATCGGCGGTGCGCACCCGGTCAGTGGTGCGCACCCGGTCAACCACCGGCGCTCCACCGCCGGGCGAATCCTCGTGACCGTCGAAGGTGCCACCCAGGCGCTGGTCACCACCCAGCGTGATATGGACAAACGAGTAGGGTGGCCAGGGACCCGTCACCTCGGCGGGGCACCCCGCCGCGTCCAGCTCCCGCGTCAGCACGGTCGCCGTGGTGAGGAAAGCCTCCTCCTCCGAACGCGGCACGAGGTACGCGCAGTCGAACATCCGCCCCGGCCGACCGGTGTGCCGACGGGCGTCATCCCGCGTGTGCGCAGCCAGCTCCCGATCCGCCCGATCGACCATCGCCGCGATCTCGTCACGCCGGTCCCGCTCCGCCTGCAGCTCCCGGCGCCGCTCGGCAAGATAGGCCGTTCCCGAGCCGGTTGCCGAGCCGGCCCGCCCACCCACACCCACCGTGGGCACGGTCTTCGCCGGGTGGTGGACAGGCGAATCCACCCGGAATCCCCACTCACGGGCGTCCCGGACGGCGTCCAGCATCCGGAGCAGGTCCCGTACCTGGTCGTCGAGGATGGCCCGGGCCTGCTCCGGGTCGGCGAGCACCGTGCCGAACCGCAGCGGCAGCACACCGCCGCGTTCCAGCAGCTCCCACAGCACCTGATCGTGCCGGCGGGCCAGCACGGCGAGGCGACCGGTGTCGGAGACGTCCTCCTCGAGGTCACGCAGCAGGCTCAACTCGACCTCCGAGACGGCGAGTGACAACGGCCCGCAGGCGATCGCGTCCACCTCGGTGCCGGCGCCCAGCCCCTCGATTCCGGCGGTGTCGCTCGCCGCGGGGATGATGCCGTATGCGTAAAGACCGCGGTCGGTCCGGGACGCGCGCGAGGACGGCCGGACGCCGGGCCCGACCGCGCCCACAGTTTCGACGGTCGACTCCGGAACGGACTCCGGAACGGACTCCGAGACGGACTCCGACCGCGAGACCGACCCCGACCGCGAGACCGACCCCGACCGCGAGACCGGAACGGGAGGAAGGTCCCGGGGCGGGGTCACGGCCGGCCGGATGCCCTCCATCACCACCCGGGTGATCTCACGGGCGAGGCACTCGACGATCTGATGTCGGGCGAGTTCGCGGGCCTCTCGGACGGCCTCCTCGACGATCTCAGGCGCGAGTCGCCGGGCGAGGGCCGTGAGATCCTCAGCCCCGGCCGTCGTGCTCATGGCCGCTACTCCCTCGTGTCCCGTTCCTCGGCGGCCGATACCCCGTCAAGGCCGATCCCCCCTGCGCCAGCCAGGCCGGCCGGCCCCGTCGAAGAGCCGCTCGACCGCATCCGCCGGATCCCGGTCCGTCGGCTCGTCCACACCCTCCCCGGCACGATTCGCGATCTGCGCGGGACGGTCGGCGATCCGCTCAGGGTGGTCTTCGGTCCGCCCGGGCCACCGCCCGTCGGCGGGCTCGACCTCGGCCAGCCGCGACCGCAACCTCCTGTTCTCCTCCTCCAAAGATCGCGCCCGGGAGTTGAAGAAGGGGTCCACGGTCCACCAGTCCAGGCCCATCTCCCGCGCCGTGTCCGCCGAAGCGATGAACAGCCGCAGCTTCAGGGTGAGCAGCTCGACGTCCAGGACGCTGACGACCACGTCTCCGACGATCACAACCCCCTTGTCGAGGACCCTTTCCAACACGTCGGCCAGCGAGTCCGGACGCGAACCACCCCAGGGCCGGGCACGAGGCGGCCCGGCGAAGAGGCTGCGGTCGACGGTCATGGCCCTGCCCGGTTCCTGCTGTCGCGATGGGCGACCTCACGCGGCAACCTCGTCAGTCGGTGGCGGTCAGTCGGTGGCGCCACGGACGAACCTCCGCAGCCGCTCGTAACCGACGAGGTTCCCCTCCCTGTCGACGTCCAGCCGGTAGGTGGCGAGCACGCTCGTGGTGGACGGGATGCGCTCCAACTCGACGACGTCGGCCAGCACCGACCAGCCGTCGTCGGTCCGCCGCACACCGGAGACCCGCTCCGGACTATGCCCCAGCAGCGTCCCGAACTCGTCCAGCACGCCGGGCAGCACCGCCGCCAGTCCCCCGCGGCCCACCCGGCGACGGGCGGTCCTGTCCTCGTCTGGGCTCATGGCGTCTGGGCTCATGGCCGGTGCACGGCCCCCGTCCACCCCCGCCTCCGGGACAAGGAGGACCGAGGCATCGAAGACATCGACACGCGGCCCATTCCCGGGACTACCGGCTCCAAACTCCCAGCGTACGACGGGTGTCGACCGCAGATCACCGACCGCCGCACCACCCCGGAGGAGCCCCCGCCCGGAGGAGCCAAGGCTACCCACGCCGAAGATCTACTGGAGGTGGAGAGGTCA
>NZ_CDWTNB010000030.1:0-7622 GCF_977947065.1 Frankia sp. CgJB1 | reverse complement strand
TCGACACGCGGCCCATTCCCGGGGCTACCGGCTCCAAACTCCCAGCGTACGACGGGTGTCGACCGCAGATCACCGACCGCCGCACCACCCCGGAGGAGCCCCCGCCCGGAGGAGCCAAGGCTACCCACGCCGAAGATCTACTGGAGGTGGAGAGGTCAGCGCGTCCTACGGGATCAGCGCGCCCATGCCGCCCGCACTGCCCGCGTGGGGCTCGAAGATGATCGGTCCGAGCCAGCAGACCGGGTGAGGATCCTCTGGGTAATCTCCTCGGCCGTCAGCGGCGGCGCGAAGAGAAAGCCCTGCGCACTGTCGCAGGCGGCCGCGCGCAACCGCTCGGCCTGCATCAGGGTCTCGACGCCCTCGGCGGTCACCGTCAGGCGCAGGGTGTGAGCCAACGTGACCAGCGTCTGCACGATCTCCTCATTCCCCGGGTCGGCGTCCCGCGCCGAGCGGAAGCCCTCGATGAACGGTCCGGCGAGCTTGAGCGTGTGCACCGGCAGCCGACGCAGGTAGGCGAGGTTGGAATAACCGGTGCCGAAGTCGTCGATAGCGATCCGCACGCCCATCTCGGCGAACCCGCGCAGGACCCGCAGCGGCTCGTCGGCCGTGCCCATGAAGGCGCTCTCGGTAAGTTCCAACTGGAGCAGGTCCGGGGAAAGCCCGGTCTCGTCGAGAATGCGTCGGACCTGTTCCACCAGGCCGGCCTCGCGGGTCTGCCGGGCGGCCAGGTTGACGCTGACGAACGGGGCGTGCGGATGACACTCCTGCCACTGCCGCGCCTGCCGGCAGGCAAGCTCCAGCACTCGCCGGCCGAGGGGCACGATCTGCCCGGCCTCCTCCGCCATCCCGATAAACAGATCGGGGGGCAGCAGACCGAGGCCGGGATGCCGCCAGCGGACCAGCGCCTCCACCCCGACCATCGCCCCGGCGGCCATCCTGGCACCCGCACCGTCGCCGAGAGCGATGATCGGCTGGTACTCGACGACGAACTGGTCCTGTTCGAGGGCGCGGGGCAGCATGGTCGACAGAGTGTGCCGGGTCACCTGCCGGACGCCTCGCTCCGCGTCGAACAGGGCCCAGCGGCCCTTCCCCTCCGCCTTCGCCCGGTAGAGCATGATCTCGGCGGCCCGCAGCAGATCGGCGTAGTCCCCGTCGGCGACGGGCCGTTCGACGATGCCGATGCTCGCTCCGATGGACAGCGCGTGGTCACCCACCCGCAGCGGGCTCGCCAGCGCCGCCAGCACGGTCTCGGCGACGGCGACGGCGTCCGCCGTGCCGGCTGTGTCGGCGACGAGGATCACGAACTCGTCACCACCCATCCTGACCAGGAGCTGCTCCGGGGACAGCACCCGACGCAGCCGGTCCGTGACGGCGACGAGCAACCGGTCGCCGACGTCGTGGCAGAG
Source organism: Frankia sp. CgJB1 (assembly GCF_977947065.1). Taxonomy (NCBI): domain Bacteria; kingdom Bacillati; phylum Actinomycetota; class Actinomycetes; order Frankiales; family Frankiaceae; genus Frankia; species Frankia sp. CgJB1. The sequence goes on along the minus strand of NZ_CDWTNB010000030.1, from coordinate 6,216 downwards.
GCTGTCGTTCACCATCTTGAATCCGTCGAGATCGATGAAGCACAGTCCGATGCGACGTTCCGGTCCCGTGGCCATCAGTTCGTGGACCCGTTCGATGAGTACCGTCCGGTTCGGCAGGCCGGTGAGCGGGTCGTGCCGCGCCTGGCGGCGCAGCTGGCTCTGCAACAGATGCCGGTCGGTCACATCCACGATCATGGAGAGCTGCGCACGACACCGCCCGTCGTCGTCGCGCAGACACGACGTGGTCAGCTCGGCCCACACCACCGACCCGCCGATCCCGGTGAACCGCCGCTCCATCCGGATGTGCTCCGGTCCGGCGGTCCGCTGGGCGGCATAGGCCTCCCGGAACTCCCCCGCGTCCTCGGGATGCGCGAACTCGTCGATTGACCTGCCCCGCACCTGACCCGGGTCGACTCCGAGCATCCGCAGAAAAGCGTCGTTGGCATCGATGATCCGTCCGTCTCCGTCATTGATCAGGATTCCGATCGCGGAGCCGGTGAAGATCAGCCGGAAGCGGGCATCGCTCGCGTGCAGGGCCGCGCGATGGATCGAGTCCTGCCCGGCGAGGATCCGCTCCCGCAGCGCATGGGCGTATCCCTGGGCCAGGCCGCCCTGCAACGCCGCCAGCCGGGCGCCGTACCCGTCGGCCGTCCCGAGTCGTAGGTCGGTGAGCAGTCTGGTGCCACAGATCTCGATGGTTCCGGCCAACGCGTCCGCGGCGCCGAAGGTGTACTCGACGACGGCAGCCCCGACCGCGGCCGCAGGGTCGGCCGTGAACGGTTCGGCGAGCAGGGCGTCGACGAGCCGGTCGCTCAACGCCCGTAACCGCTGCTCGACGTCGATCAGGCCGATCGCCGGGTAGCTGGCGCCGAGGATCTCTCGGGCCCAAGCCTGGGCGAAGCGCGCGACGCCCTGCTGGCGGGCCGTCTGGGGCAGGGACCTCACCGCACGCACTCCTCATCGCACGCATTTCTTACCGGACCATGACGAACCTTGGGCCTGACCCGCCCTGTGACAAAACCTCGGCCGCTGGCCGGAAAAGCGCCGGAAGCCGAAGAAAAACTAATACAAGTTAAGAAAAGTAAGAGATAGCCAGAAAAAAACCATAAAAGGCCAAGAACAGCCAAAGAACGGCGAGCTACCGGCGCCCGACCGCGGCAAGTACCGTGGAACGCACCGGGTTGCCCGCGAGGGGATCGGCGCCCATGCCCGCCGCGTCCGGGCGCCAGGCCGGCAGGTAGACCAGGCCCGGGTCAACGAGGTCGTATCCGCGGAGCAGACCGGCGATCTCCGCACGGGAACGCGGGGTCACCCCGGTGGGGGTCTCGTCGTAGACCTTGCTGGCCTGGTTGATCTCTACGGCCCGCTCGTCCGCGATCACATGCGAGATGGCCAGGTAACTGCCCGGCGCCATCGCCTCCCGGAAGGAATCGATGATGCCAGCCGGGTCATCGCTGTCGGGGACGGAATGCAGAACCGTCACCATGAGCACGGCGATCGGTTGAGAAAGATCGAGCAGCTCGGCCACCGCGCTGGAGCCGAGGATCGACGCGGGCTGCCGAACATCTGCCTGCAGCACCGTGGCCCGCGGATTGTCGGCGAGCAGCATCCGGGAGTGGATGACGGCGACCGGGTCGATGTCGACATAGACGACCCGGGCCTCCGGATTCACCCCTTCGGCGATCTCATGTACGTTACCGACCGTCGGCGCCCCGGAGCCGAGATCCAGGAACTGTGTGATCCCGGCCTCGGCAGCGAGGAAGCGCATCGCCCGGTGCAGGAACAACCGGTTCGATCTGGCGATCAGCGGGGCATCCGGGAGGATCTCGAGGGCGGCGCGCGTCGCCTCCCGGTCCACCGCGAAATTGTGCGATCCGCCGAGCGCGTAGTCGTACATCCGCGCAGCGCTCGGGCGATTGACATCGATCCCCGCGGCCCACTCGGGCAACTCGGGCATGATCATCTATTCTCCTGCGCGACCCACTAGACGACGTACGGTGAGGAGATTGTCTACCATCGCTACCTTCGTCACCACACCGGCCGGTGTCGCTACGGAGACCAGTACCTCCACGCCGCGTTCACACCCCGTTCGCTCGTTTCATCGCACGCCCGCCCTACCTCCCGCCCGGGCCTCCCAGCAGCGCGGACCGACCTCCGGCGGCGGCCCATGGGGAAGCCGCCGACTGTGCCGAATGTCCGGTTTGACCAGACCGTCCGACCCTGCCCTGCGTGGCCGTCCACGGATGACACTGGTCTGGAACCTGGATCGAGGGTCGACGCCCGCGACGGCCGAGGAGACCCCTACGGCCGCAAGAACCGGAAGAACCGGGAGGACCGGAGCTCGCGGCGGCAGCCGACAGACCGACGGCGGCCGGGACAGCGCGGGTATTCGGGCGTCGCCCTCGGCCGGGACCACACGAGGCTCCGGTACGAGGTTCCGGGTAAGGAGTGGGACGAGATGCGCGCCCTCGTCGTGTATGAATCGACGTTTGGCAACACCAGGGTGATCGCGGACGCCGTCGCGATCGGCCTGTCGACGTGGTTGGACGTCGGACTCGTGGAGGTCGGCACCACGGACCCGGCCCTAAACGACGATGTCAGGCTCCTCATCGTCGGCGGGCCCACCCATGCGTTCGAGATGAGTCGGCCCGAGACCCGGCACGACGCCACCAGGCGGACCGAGGGCAACGTCGTGTCGCCGGGAATCGGGATCCGGGAGTGGCTCGAGGCACTACCCAGGCAACCGAGTGGGTCGCCCGAGGGGATACCGCTCACCGGAGCGGCCACGTTTGACACGAAGGTCCGTCACCCCCGTCCCGCAGGTTCGGCCGCGGCCGGTGCGGCAAAGTGCCTGCACCGTCTCGGCTTCTCCCTCCTCGACCGTCCGCGGAGTTTCTACGTCGACGGCCCGGCGGGCCCACGGGTGGCCGACGAACCCGAACGCGCCCGCCGCTGGGCCGAAAGCCTCGGATGGATGGTCCCTGCCTCGGCGAAGGGTAACGCGCTTTCCTGAGCCGCCTTGACACAGCAACACTTCACCCGGATCGCCGCCGAGTACGAACGGCTCGGTGGAGGAAGTCGGATCTTGCACGGATCTGTAAGGTTTCTGGTTGCACAAACTGGCAGAGGCGATTTTCGGGCGTGACTACCGGGCGGCGAGGAAAGCGGCTTCGCGGGCGGCGACCTCGGTGACGCGGTTGACGTCCGTCCAAGCACGCTCGCGGAGAAAGGCGCCGAGGTCGTCTGGCCACCCCAGACGCTCGCCGAAGAACCAGGCAAGGAGCTTGTCGGCGTTGCTCTGATCATCGTCGGTGGACTGAGTCCACACCTGCCGTTTCCGCCTTGCTCGGCGGCAGCACTCGGGCCAGTCGGGTTCAGCCGAAAGGAGCGCTACCCAGTCGACCCATTCGCCGGACGACGCGCGCGCAATACCCTCAGCCACAGTGTGTGCCAACGGAACGGCCAAGAGGAACTCGTCAAGGATGCTGGCGATGGGCGTCTCCTGCCGCACGACTTCGTTCCAGAGCACGGTGGGGGTAAATTCAGTCGCAGCGGGCGAGGTCGTTTCGCTACTCGACGGCATGAGGTCGTCGCGCATCCGTTCGAGCATGGCCACTGCGTCGGCCCGCTTCTGATCGACTCGGCCTTGCGGCAGCCACGCGCGCAACGCCTCGAGCTGTTCGGGGGGGCACGGCACCAGGTTCAGCAGGTGCTCCCACCGGCGGTCAGCATAAAACAACGAACGTGCGGTCTGAACGACGAGCTCTCCGGTCATGCGAGAGACCACGCCCTGCGCCGTCGCGGCAGCTACGGTCGCTCGCACGTTCACCAGGGGCTCCGAAAGCGGCCGAAAGCCGTGCTTGCTCGTTGCATGCACAAGGGCCACCTCGTCGTCCGAGGTCAGCTCACCGGAGCAATATCCCGCAGCGATGTCACCGACGGCGACCATGCCGAAGGGCGCCAGCTCGGCGCCGCGTAGCGCTCCCATGCTCGACGACCCGTAGACCCGGATCCCGAGCGCTAGGGCGTACAGGATCTCCTTGTGCCACACTGCCGGCACTTGGTGGAAGTAGCCGTCGATGATCCCGATCGTGGGCGGTCTCTCCTGGCTGATCCGCCACACGTCCCCGAGCTGAACAGGCGGCAGGAACTCGGCGTCCAGAACGGCGCGAGCGTCGTCGATGCCGAGTGTCGGGCCGAGGAAGACGACTGGCAATGGCCCAGTCACTGGCCCGGTCAACCGACGACGCCCTCGACAGCGGCGCGAGCGCGAGCACCCGGCCTGTACCCCGACACGTCACTGGGCGGCTCGAGACCTGGAACAACCGCGCGGCCGACCGCAACGCCGGTGTCCGGCCGGCTGAGGTCAACCCACCAAGGGTCGAAGCCTCGGGTGACGAGCGCACTCACCACGGCTTCCAGGTCGCGCTCGAGCGTGCTCGTCGAGAGGTCGGGGAGGTCGCTGACGTCGCGGCCGCCGCGCAACGACGCCCGCCAGCGCTCTCGCAGCAGTCGCGCCTGCTCGGCGGCAGCGGAGCTCGGGCGGTAGCGGGCGCGGAACATGTCATCGCGTACGCCGCTGATGAGCGTGAGACGGCTCTGCGCCGCTTCGGTGACGGCACGGCACAGCGCGATGTCTCGACTGGGATGGCATCCCATGCCACTCGTGGCGTAGACCGTGAGATCCTGGTCGTCGGCGTCTGGCTCGAAGACTGTGCACTCCACAGTGGCGACGCCGACATCGCTCGTCGCGTCGTGGAGCATCACAGCGATCCCAGCCTCGTCGAAGCGCTCAAGCAGTGACCTGCCGACCGGGTCGGTGACGCTGCCAAGATCGATGGTGGTCGTGGTGACGTCGCCGGTAAGCCGCCACATAGTGATCGCATCGCGTTCGATCAGCTCGCAGAGTGCGTGAAGCTTGGCTTCGAAGCCGTTGTTGCCCGACGACAGACCGTTCGAGGTACAGCTGAACCAGCCGCTACCTGGCGGTTCCTGAACTCGACCGTCGGTGTGCACTACCTCGAACGGGACAAGCGCCGCAGTGCCGTCGACGAGCGAGGCGGCCGCCACCCACGTCGTCGGTGTCGTGGTCGCAAAATTCGCTCCGGTTGCCCGAGCCAGGCCAGACCAATCGGCTATCTGGTGGCGCGGCGCAAGGTCGCAGGCGGGTCCCCACACGGTCGGCACACTCGCCCGTTCGGCGTGCCACAGCTCGACGGATTCCATGATTGCCGAGGCTTTGGCGGCGGCAAGCGTGACGCCCTTGCCCATCGAGACGGCCAGCGAGTAAGCGGCCGGGCGGCAGGCAGTCACCACCGGTATGCCGATCCGGTCCAGTCCAGTGACGTCCGCTACTCTCGTGATCCCGAAGATGTCGAGCTGGCCGCGCAGCCGCCGGACGGTTTCTTCCGGCGCCACCGCGCGGTGGGTCCCGAGGGTGAAGGTCTTTGCTGTCATCGCGATCCTCCGGCCACCAGATGCACGACGTCAGTTGCCATCTCGGTCCGAGGTCGCCAGGCGCAGGCGAGGTCTCGTGCGCGCCGCGGCGGAGCGGGCCGGCGGGTCGGCGTCGGGTGTCAGTGGCAAGGCCAGTGCCAAGAACCGATCGCCATCCCGGAACACGAGGCGAGCATCGGTCATCTCGGTCAAAAAGGCTCGCACTTCGTCGGGATCGAGGTCAAGGTCGCGGTCGCGAAGCAGGCGACCCGCCGCGCTCGACGGGGTGGCGCCGTCGAGGCAGGCGAGGTAGAGCTCCGCCTCGACGTCGTCGAGGAAGATGTCGCGGCTCGGGAGCAAGGGGCGACGGTCGCGGATACGCAGGAACCCCGGCCCTCTCTCGTATCGAAGCGACCGGTGGCGCCCGGGCGTCCAGCAGCGGTCCCAGGCGTCGACCGCGTCACGCAACGGGGCGACCGCTTGTTCGGGGTCGTGCCCGTCCACGTGCTCGTACTCGAACGCATACGCCAGGCCGGCGAGCTCGTCCGCCGGCACGGAGTGCAGGTGGCGGTAAGTGGCGGTAATAGGCGACGGGACCGAGCAGCCGCAAGCCGTGGGACGCGGGTTTGTCGAAGTAAGGGCTGAACCGCTGGACCTGAAGCCGGACCAGCCCGGGCGGCTTGAGGTGGACAAGTGACTTCACCAGGTCTGCCATCGCCACGTAGTCTTCGTCGGTCTTGCCCGGCAGCCCGTAAATGATATTTCAGGTCGGAAGCAGTG
>NZ_CDWTNB010000029.1:13315-33714 GCF_977947065.1 Frankia sp. CgJB1 | reverse complement strand
GCCCGCACCGTGACCGGTGGTACCAGGTGTTCGGCCGCGCAGAAGTCCAGGAAGTCACGGATCTGGGCGTCGACGTGACTGGCGACGGCCGCGGCGCGTTCGAGCCGCTGCGCCTCGGCCCGCTTCGAGCTCCGGATGGCGTGGCTGCCCCGCAGCAGCACGTCGGTCAGTGTCTGTGGCAGAGCCTCGCCGGTGGGGGAGAACCCGACCGGCCAGGCGTCGGAGTCGGTCGGGTGCAGGTAACCGCGTCTCACGGCCGGTGGCCAACGGGCCGGTTGCGGGGCTTCGGCCGGTTCCGGCAGCGACAGCGGTGTCCGCCCGGGGATGGAAGGGTCGTCATCCGACGGCCGGGACCTGACAACGGCCACCGCCACCACCCCCGGACGTCATTGCTTTGCGTGACCGCCCAAGCGTCGATGGTAATGCTTCCGGCTGCAACCGGAACCGACCGGATCTTGGCCCGCGCCGGGCGGGATCAGACCAGGTCTTTTCGGACCAGTTTGTTCAGACCAGGTCATTGATGACGAGCGTCTGGTCCCGCCCGGGACCGACGCCGACCGCCGACACCGGGGCGCCGGAGAACTCCTCCAACGCCCTGATGTAGTCCTTCGCGGTGCCGGGCAGGTCGGCGAACGACCGGACGCCGGAGATGTCCTCGTGCCAGCCGGGCAGGTCAGTGTAGATCGGCTTGGCGTGGTGGAACTCGGTCTGGGTCATGGGCATCTCGTCGACCCGTTCGCCGCCGATGTCGTAGCCGACGCAGATGGGCACCCGGTCGAAGCCCGACAGGACGTCCAGCTTGGTGAGGAAAAGGTCGGTCAGACCGTTGACCCGCACCGCGTAGCGGGCGATTACGGCGTCAAACCAGCCGGTGCGCCGTGCCCGGCCGGTCGTCACGCCGAACTCCCCGCCAATGCGGCGCAGCTCCTCTCCGACCTTGTCGTCCAGTTCGGTGGGGAAGGGGCCGGCGCCGACCCGGGTCGTGTAGGCCTTGATGATGCCGATCACCCGACTGATCCTCGTCGGGCCGATGCCGGCGCCGGTGGCCGCGTAGCCGGCGGTCGGGTTCGATGACGTGACGAACGGGTAGGTGCCGTGATCGACGTCGAGGAGAGTGCCCTGGGAGCCTTCGAGCAGCACGACCTTGCCCGCGCGCAGCGCCCGGTCGAGAATCAGGCCGGTGTCGGCGATGTGGGGTTGGAGGCGTTTCGCGTAGTCGGCGTACTCCTCGACCACCTCGTCTAGCTCGATCCGGCGCCGGTTGTAGACCTTGGCCAGGACCTGGTTCTTCTCCCGTAGCACCAGTTCGAGCTTCTTGTGGAAGATGCCCGGGTCGAGGAGATCCTGCACTCTGATGCCCGTACGGGCAACCTTGTCGCCGTAGGTGGGACCGATGCCGCGACCGGTGGTACCGATCCGCGCCTTGCCCAGGTAGCGCTCGATGACCCGGTCCAGCGCCCGGTGATGGGGCATGATCAGGTGGGCGTTCGCGCTGATCAGGAGCCGGGAGACGTCGATGCCGCGGGCGGTGAGCCCGTCCATCTCGGCCAGCAGCACGCCCGGGTCGATGACGACCCCGTTGCCGATCACGGGAACGCAGTCGGCTCGCAGCATGCCACTGGGAATCAGGTGGAGCGCGTAGCTCTCCGCCCCGATGACCACGGTGTGGCCGGCGTTGTTGCCACCCTGGTATCGGACGACGTAATCGACGGCGCCGCCCAAGAGGTCGGTCGCCTTTCCTTTTCCCTCGTCGCCCCACTGGGCACCGATGAGGACAAGAGCAGGCACCGGGCGAGGTTACTAGGGATGGCGGGGCCGTGGGGCCGGCTGCGGCGTCCTCGCTGGCCTCCACCACCGACGCGGCCTGATGAACTCACTGTCAGGTGAAGCCGATCTCACTGGCGGTGACGGGATTGCTGCCGGTCAGGAACGTCCGGCAGCGGGTGGCCTCCTCGGCCTCCCCGATGGCCGCGGCCGCCCGGACGAGAGCGGCGAGTGAACGCAGGAACCCGCGGTTGGGTTCGTGTGACCAGGGGATCGGCCCGTTGCCCTTCCAGCCCGAGCGGCGCAGGGCGTCGAGGCCGCGGTGATAGCCCGTGCGGGCGTAGGCATAGGCCTCGATGGGTCGTCCGCCGGTGAGCGCGAGCTCGGCGAGCGCGGCCCAGGGCGCGCTGAACGCGGGCAGCCGGGCGGCGACGGCATCCGGCGGATCACCGGCGGCCAGCGCCTCGGTCGCGGCCGCGTCGGAGGGCAGGAGCGTCGGCGGCGGACCGGAGAGCAGGTTGGGCTTTCCCGAGGCGGACGGCGTCGTCATGAGTGCATCCTGCCCGACGACTGGCCGCACACGTCATGGAGGTCACCCCGGACGCGCCCGCCCTGCGCGCACGGTGACCGGGTCGGTCAGGCCCTGACGCTGACGTTCCACAGATTCTGGCCGACGACCCCGGGTTGACCGTCGTTCACCCGGGTGAGGTACGAGTACAGCGCGGCGATGCCCTGCGACTGCGGTCCGAACTTGCCGTCGACGGTGAGTACGAAGCCCTTCTGGCGCATTCTGTCCTGCCAGACGAAGGCCTCCGGGCGGACGTCGTCGCTGAGGGACGCGTCGAGGACCGTGCCCCTGAACGAGCCGTCCCCCATCTCCCGGCGAGCCCGGTCCAGCGTCATGGGGGGTTCCACCGGGGTGATGGCCTGCTGGATGACGTCGCCAGAGCCGCCCGGGACACTGGCCGGGCCGTTGTTGGTCAGGCCCATCTTGACCGAGCAGGACGGCCATGGCTGCCAGCCCCGCTGGTTGTAGAGCTTCGCGGCCGCCTCGTCCTGCGTGGCGGGCGACGCCTGGTACGGCCGGCCGGAGTACCCGAGCCCGTGCCAGGTCCGGTCGTCGAACTGGTAGGCACCGGAGAAGCCGTTGCCGGTGTTGATCGCGTAGTTGCCGCCGGACTCGCACTGGCGGAGCTTGGCGAAGTCATCGGCGGTGGCCGCGCCCGCCGGAGCCGCGGTGACCGCGAGGCCGCTGCCGACGATGGCCGTGACCGCGCCGGTGGTGCGCAGGATGCGACCGGCGGGCGATGGGGCCTGCGGTGCTCGATGTCTGCCGCCACGACGCCCAGAGGGCATGTTCGTCCAATCCCGTCGCCTGCGGGGTGAGCTGTCGGGTGCGGGCTGGGATGGCCCGGCCGGAGGATCCGACCCCGGGTGGCGAGTAGGAACCGCTCTCCACCATGGACCGGGATGCACCGGCTTTACCCCAAGGACGCTGCTTGCGGCGCCCGAAATGTGGGTCCCCCACTCCTGCCCGCTGCGGTTGATGTTCGTTCCGGCCGCTCGCACGGGGGCAGGACTCGGCGTCCGTCCGGGCGGCCTCGCCGACGAGGCGAGTGAGCGGCACTCTAGCGAGAACCGCTCATGGAGCGCAAACCGGGGTGGTCCGGAGTAACCAGTGAGGATCGCGCGAATCGTGCCACTTCTGTACAGGTTCCGCAGGTGGCTCGCTGGTCCTGCTGTTCCTCGCCGGCCTTGCCGAAGATCGGCTCTGCCGGAGGCCGGTCAGGGTGTGGTCCGGGTGATGTTGGTGGTGGGTTGCACGGGCCAGCCCGTACGGGCCGTCAACCGGAGATCGTCCGGAGGCCGGTCGGGCCGGCCCATCGTCGAGGTGAGATCCCCTGACCGGTGTCGCCGGGGTGGGATGTCCGGTTGCCGCGGCGGTCGTCCCCCGTCGCGGGAGCGGAGTGAAGAGATCAGCTGACGGAGCTGACGGAGTGAATGGATCAGCTGAAGGTGGCCCGCCAGGTCGCCGGGCCGACGATGCCGTCGACGGCGAGTCCCTTGGCGGCCTGCAGGGCGCGGGCGACTGCGGCGGAGCGTGGTCCGTAACGGCCGTCGATCGTGATCGGATACCCCAGATGGTTGACGCGGGCCTGCCAGGCCCGCACGTCGTCACGTACCTGCCTGGCCAGTGCGGTCGTCAGGTTACGGGTGAATACGGGGGTGCTCACGGAGATGGGGCTGACCGTCAGCTCACTGCGTTTCGCCGTGCGCGACGCCTGGCCCGAGGAGCTCGACGAGCCGCCCGCGAGCTGGTCGGCGCCCATCCCGCGGCCACAGGTCGGCCACTGGCCGAAGCCGGACCGCCGGGCGAGCTTGAGTGCGGCCTCGTCCTGGACAGCCGGGGGAGCCTGGTGCGGCAGACCGCTGTAGCCGAGGCCGTGCCAGGTGCTGGCGGAGAACTGGTAGGCGCCGTAGTACGCGTTGCCGGTGTTGATCGTGTAGTCACCGCCGGACTCGCACTGCCGCAGGCCCGTCCAGGTGGTGGCCGCACCGGCCGGCTGGCTGAGCGCGAAGGTGCCGCCCACCGCTGCCGCGAGTACGGGTGCGACCACGAGGGCCCGGGCCCGGCTGCGGGTACCGGCGCGGCATTGTCGGCCACTGATACGTGCGTCGGACATGTCTTGTGGTCCTTCCCCACGCCTGCGAGGTAAGCTGTCGGATTCGGACTGGGAACTGCCCGGCCGTGCCAGGGATTCCCTGGAGACGGAAGCCGCACCGGAAACACCTTTCCGTGTGGTCGTCGCACATGGCTTCACCCCGAGAGCATCGAATCCTTTCGATACTCGGAGATGGGTCCCCCGTTCCTGCCGCCCGGTTCGAGAAATCGTCGGCCGGGGGCAGGATTCGGCGTGCCGCCCGACGAATGCCCGGCGTTGTTGCCGGGCACGGCGAAAACCATAACCACGCCGCCCGGCGAGTCGCCAAGCATTGAATAGGGTGCGTGAAAAAGAGCACACTCGGCGCGCCTGCTTGAGCAGGAATCGACGGCCTGGTATCGCGCGTGCGCGCCCGCTCATCAAACTGGCGGTACGACGTGCGGAGGCATTTGTGCTTGGCCGATCACCCTGTTTGCCGATGGGCGACGATGAGCGGAGAGTCCCGTATCAGGCCAGATGTGTGATATGTCAACAAAGGTGTGACGGCCCTGCTACGAGATCGACGCGAGTGATCGGCCTGATACTACGCTTCGTCCGTTGAAGCCTGTTTTTGTGAGAAAAACAACGGAAATCGGGCGGTAACTTGCAGCGTTGTGATTTTTGCACACGGCGGATTCGATCGAACACCGATTGTGAAAATTGCCTGTCGGGCCGCCACGCTGGACGAAGGGGTTCCGTGGGGCGGGGCGGTAGGTGAACGGTTACCGAAGGCCCGGTGCGTGTCCGCTAATGTGGCCGCAACCTGCTGGTCGCCAGCGGAGGCGGCGTTACGCGAGGAGCGGGGTCCCTCGCCCGGTAAACAGTGGTCCCCCAGCCGTCGGAGCGACCGGGGAACCGTGGGGCCGGCATAGTACGGGAAATCGGCAGGTCGTGCATCGGACCGGGGCGGGTCGGATGTCCGCCGCGTGCCGGTCGTTCCGTCCGCCGGAAACGATGGAGAGTGTCGGGTCGAGGGGTCCGGAGAATGCCCTCGGACGAGCGGCGGCGGTTGCCCGGTTGCCCGTTTTCGCGGCCGGCGGCTATCTGTCCTCCTGCCCGCCTCCTGTCCGCCTCCTGTCCGCCGGCCGGCGGTCCGGCCGGACGGTATCCGACGAACCGATCCCGCCAGCCGGCGTACGCTCCTGGCCCGGACTATGCCCGTCCGAGGCTGGTGCCGGCGGAACGGAGGTCCTCACACGCCTGGGCGACGCGGGCCGCCATGCTGCTCTCCGCGAGCTTTCCGTAGGTACGCGGGTCGTATGCCTTCTTCACGCCGACCTCACCGTCCACCTTGAGAACGCCGTCATAGTTTTTGAACACGTGGTCCACGATGGGGCGGGTGAATGCGTACTGGGTGTCCGTGTCCACGTTCATCTTGACCACCCCGTAGTCGAGCGTCTCGCGGATTTCGGTGAGAGCCGACCCGCTACCGCCGTGAAAGACGAGGTTGAACGGCTTCGCGCTGGCTGGCAGCCCGAGCTTCCTGGCGACGTACTCCTGTCCTTCGTGCAGAATCGTCGGGCGTAGCTTGACGTTTCCGGGCTTGTACACACCGTGCACGTTGCCGAAGGTGGCGGCGAGCAGGTAGCGCCCCTTCGCGCCGGTGCCGAGCACCTCGGCCGTCCGCCACATGTCCTCCGGCGTCGTGTAGAGCTTCTCGTCGATCGCGCCGACGACGCCGTCCTCCTCGCCGCCGACGACCCCGATCTCGACCTCGAGAACGATCTTCGCGGCGGCGGCATCCGCGAGTAGTTCCTCGGCGATCTTGAGGTTCTCCTCAAGGGGGACCGCCGAGCCGTCCCACATGTGCGACTGGAAGAGCGGCTCGCGCCCCTGGGCCACCCGATCCTTCGAGATCGCGATCAGGGGACGGATGTAGGTGTCAAGCTTGTCGGCCGGGCAGTGGTCGGTGTGCAGGGCGATGTTGACCGGATACGCCTCCGCGACATGGTGGGCGAACTCGGCTAGTGCCTCCGCGCCGAGGACCATGTTCTTCACCGTCGAGCCGGACAGGTACTCGGCACCGCCGGTGGACACCTGCACGATGCCGTCACTGCCGGCTTCGGTGAAGCCCCGCAGCGCGGCGTTCAGGGACTGCGACGAGGTCACGTTGATCGCGGGGTAGGCGAAGGACTGGGCTTTCGCCCGGTCGAGCATCTCGGCATATACGTCTGGCGTGGCGATGGGCATCGGTGGGGCTCCTTACGAACCTGTAGGGGCGCCGATCAGCCCTGCACCCGCGGTGCAGGACAGCCGGATCGGGCCGAAGCCCGCCGTGGACTCCTGATGGGCGAAGGGTATGACGCCTTGCCCCGTCCCGGGGTCGGATGCGGCTGACGTCGCCGACGCGGTGCCGGTCCGCGCGCCGGGCGCGGGGCGCGGGGCGGGTGCCGACCAAGGGTCGGCACACTGGTCGAGTGGATGTCGGCAGCCTGTCCGGGATGACGCTGTACGTCGTCCTCTTCGCGGTCATCTTCGTCGAGAGCGGGATCCTGATCGGGTTCTGGCTTCCGGGTGACACCATTCTCTTCGCGGCCGGGCTGATGGCGGCGGACGCGGCGTCGAACGTGTCCGTCGCGGTCCTCTCGATCGGGGTCGCAGCGGCGGCCACCGTCGGGGCGGTGGCGGGCTACTACACCGGGCATCGCCTCGGCCGGCCGTACCTGGAGCGCAGGTACGCCACGGTGCTGGCCCGTACGGAGGAATTCTACCGACGGTTCGGGCCGATCACCCTGGTCGCGGCCCGCTTCGTGCCGTGGGCGAGGACGTTCGCGCCGGTACTCGCCGGGGCCGTGGCGATGTCATGGTCCCGCTTTCTGATCGCGGTCATGCTCGGAGCGCTCGTCTGGGGGACCGGATTGGTCCTTCTGGGCTATACGGCGGCCGCCATTCCTGGGCTGCGGGACGCGGCGGTGTGGATCGCGCTCGTCGTGATCGCCATCTCCGTCATCGCCGGGATCGCCGGTGAGCTGCTGCGTCGGCGATCGGGCCGGCTCCCCGACCAGGGGCCGCGGTAGTCCGTGTCGGGCGAGGAGCGCCGAGGGTCGGGCGAGGAGCGTAGGGATGTTGTCCGTTAGTGCCCCGCGGCGCCGGATCCCGTCGGGAGATCCGTGGACCGGTAGTCTCCACGACGTTACGACCAGATCACATTGGACGATCAATTCCCTTTCCTATGGCAATTTCTGGCTATGGCCGGCTAACCTTGATCGATCCAGGTACGCGGTCGGGGGGTCCGACCACCGAAGGATTCGATGCTTCGACACCACAGGCGGCACCATGCGGAACGGCGTCGCGCCGGCCCCGTCCTCTGCACCGCGGCAGGGGCCTTGACCGCGGTTCTGGCGATCGTGCTGCTCGCGGGTGGTCATTCGGGACCGCGTGACGGTGACCACGTGGCCGGCCGCGTCGGCGCGCAGCCGGGTCGGGGCGTGGTCGGGGTGACGGCCGGGGTCCCTCCCACGTCGATCGCGGATCGGATCGCGGATCGGGGTGCGCCGACCGGGCCCGGGGCCGAGCCGCAGCCCGCCGCTCGCCCGGCCGGTCCGGATCAGCTGCCCGCTGCGCGGGCGTCGGCTCTGGCCCTGGCCGCGCCGGTGACGGCTCCGTCCGCGTCGGCCCCGGCGCCGGCTGTTATCTCGCCGCGCCCGCCGTACCTGCCGGCCTCCTGGACGAGCCTGGTCGGTCAGGCCGTGACCTCGACCAACCTCGAGCGCCGGGCGGCCGGTTGCCCTCCGTTGATCGTCGACTTACGGTTGGCCGCCGCGGCCCAGGCACACAGCGTCGACATGGCCACGGCCGGCTATTTCGGCCACGACAGCCCGGACAGTCGCTCGCCCTTCGACCGGATCGCCGCCGGCTTCTCCTTCTCCATCGCCGCCGAGAACATCGCCGCCGGTCAGCGCACCGTGGCCGAGGTGATGCGCGGATGGATGAACAGCCCGGACCACCGATCGAACATCCTCACCTGTTCGTTGACCCGGATCGGCGTGGGCTACGCGACGGGCGGCAGGTACGGCACCTACTGGACCCAGGACTTCGGGACGCCGTGGGGCCCGGCCCACTTGCCGGGCGCGACCGGCCCGTGGCATCCCGCGAGGTGCACCCGACCTCGATCCTCCGCGACTCGCGGGGATGTCCCGGTCCTGATCAGTAGTCGATCCCGTAGGGTCGGGTCATCGTCGCCGACGGCAGCGAGCACGGCAACGAGCACGACAGCGAGCGTGGTAAAGCCCGCGGACCCAGCCGGTAGACGGGCTGGCGGGCCGCGCGGCAGCGCCGTCGGCGAGGGTGATCCTGGCAGGAGGAGTGACCTTGGTTCGGGCGGTGGTCACCGGCGCGGCCGGCTTCCTCGGCGGAGCGCTGGCCCACGCGCTGCGGCGGCGCGGTGACGACGTTGTCGCCATCGACATCCGGCGCGCGCCGGGTGTCATGCAGGCCGACGTCAGCCGTCCCGGTGAGTGGGAGAAAGCCCTTTACGGCACGGAGCTGGTGATCCATGCCGCCGCCATCGGGACCGGTGGCGTCGCGGAACTGACCCCGGTGCGTCCCGGCCGAGCCGGAGCGCCGGTACGGGTGCCCGACGCCGAGATCCGGCGGGTGACCCTCGGCGCCACGGCGGCGTTGCTCGACGCCGCGGGTCGGGCCGGGGTCGACCGCTTCATCCATCTTTCCTGTGTGGACGTGCTTGCCCGGACGAGTGGCCCGGTCCCCGGCGGGACCGGGGACCGGGGGCCCGCGCGAGCCGTCGGCCGACCACTGGACGAGACCACGCCGATCGGGCTGACTGGCGACGTCCGCGCCGACGCCATGGCCGCCGCGGAACAGGCGGTCGGGTCGGCCGCTGCGCACGGACTCGGCGCGACCGTCCTGCGGATCGGGGACGCCTACGGTCCCCGGGCTGGTCGCTGGACCCTCTGGCCGGTGCTGCTGATGCGGGCCGGGCGGTTCGTCCTCGTCGACGGCGGCCGGGGTGTGCTCAGCCCCGTGCATGTCGACGACGTGGTCACGGCGGTGACCACCGTCGCCGGTGCGGACCGGTCGGCGGTCGCCGGTGAGGTGCTGCACGTGACCGGGGGGGAGTCGGTGTCCGCCGCCGACTTCTTCACCTTTTACTGTCAGATGCTCGCGATCGCGGCGCCCCGCTCCGTACCGGCCAGGATCTTCGAAGCGGTCGACGCGATTGATCGTGTCCGTTCGTTCGCGGAGGGTTACCGGAGGCGAGGCGCGGACGGTTCCGCGGCTGAGACGCCACCCCTCCCCACCCACCCGGTCCCGGCGGTCTCGACGACCTCGGTACGGCCAGCGGGCTCAGCCGTTCCGGCCGCCCCGGCCGTTCCGATGAACTCGGCGATCCCGTCGCGGCGGGCACCGGGCCTGGTCCGCGGTGTCGGTGCCCGTCTGGTGGCCGGAGTCGATCCCCGCGCCCGGGTGGACCTCGGTCCGCTCACCGTGCGCACCCTGACCCGCGACGCGGGCCTCTCCATCGAGAAGATCCGGGCCCGGACGGGATGGTCGCCGGTCGTGCGGCTGCCCGAGGGCATGAACCGCACCGAGTCCTGGCTCCGGGAACGGGGTCTGCTCGGGGTCCGGGAGCCATCCCGTCGTGGGTGAGGGCCCTACACTCACCACCTCCCGACTACTCGCACTCCCGCTCACCATTTGGAACGCGGGATACGTCGCCGAGGAGCTCGCGCCTTCGCTGGCGTTCACGGTCATCACCCCGCGATCAGGCGCGCGTGGCGCTCCCGGTGACGGATCCGGCCCCTTCGGCGGAATCGTCGGGACCGATCCTGCCGCGGGGGCGCCCGATCCCGACGATCCGGCGGGGGCGCTGCGGCGCGAACTGCGCCGTCGGGCGAGCGCCGGCCATACGGTCCTGACCTGGGTGCTGCGTCGCCATCCGGGTCGCCATCCAGGATCGGCGGCGGTGGGCCTGCTCGCGGCGGAGGCCCACGGCCGGCGGGTGGTGGTCGGGGTGTCGATCGTGCTCGGATGCCGGCGCAGCGGCTACGCCACCGAGGCGATCCGCGCGGTCGCGGGATGGTTCGAATACCGCGGCGCTCTGGTGGAGACGCGGATCCGGCGCGGGGACAGCGTGGGGAAGCGTCTCGCGCAGGCGACCTCGTTCGTGCCCACCGGTGTGCTGATCGCCGATTGGTGGCGGATCTGGCTGCGTCCGCCGCCAAGTTGACCATGGAGGTTTGTCACGCAACGTCATTGGGCGCCGGGCTTCGTCCGGGCCTGGCGCCGCGGGTCACCGCCGACCGCTCCGGTACCGTCCGGATCCGGCCGTCATCCGGCCCGAACGGGCAGAACCCATGTCCAGCCGCCTTTCGCGGCGCGGCAGAAGGTCATTGTGACGGTACTGTTACCATGCTGTGTTGTCGGCTGGGTGACAGCTCCCGGCTCATTCTTTCGTCGTCACGAGGAGAGTGGTGAACACGCCGCGGAGACAGCCCCCTGTTCAGACTGTGATGCCCTGGGGCACCATGTAAGGCGATGTCGCGACCAATGGCCGACGGGCCGAAGCTGGGCGGGGCGTCCGTGGGGGTCCGTGGGAGGGCCGTCGCGTGCCCGGGGAGGGGAGCCCGAACGGTCCGGCGCCACCTGCGCCTGGGAGGTCAGCACCATGAGTGTGGATACCCCTCGGGGGACACCGGCCGGAGTCCGGCCGAGCGAGGTCACGTACGACCATCTGATCATTCCGCCGCACTGGCGTCGGCCGAAGGAGTCGGCGCCGGGGACGCTCAACCCTCTGTTCCCCTCCGAGGGAGGCCTCCGCTCCGAGCCGGCTGCGGCCGGCTCGACGTCGCCGATTAACCCGACAACCGGTCCGCTGACGGGTCCGCTGCTGGTCGGCACCACGGCGCGTGCCTTCGCGAAACTCGACGACCTGATCTGTCTCAGTGCCGAGGACCGTGCCGTCGTCGCGGCTCGCCGCGACGAGGCGGAGCGGGCGCTGCGCGCGATCTTCCCGCCTCGTTGCGCGCTGCCGCTGGTCGGGGTCGCCACGATCGGCTCGGCGGGGCGGGACACCATGATCCGTCCGCTCGACGAGGTCGACATCTTCGCGGTCTTCTCGGCGGCCAACAGCGCCTGGAAGCGTTTCCGCTGGGACTCCCGCGACCTGCTGCTCTGTGTACGCAACGCCATCGGCGGAGATCGGATCCAGACGATCGGCAGCCGCGGCCAGGCGCTGCGCATCGTCTACGACGCCCCCCCGGACGTCCATCTGGTGCCGGCCTTCGATCATCCGCGTGCCGGGTACGTCATACCCGACCGGGTCGGTGGCTGGCTGCCGACCCGGCCGGAGCGGCACACGAGCTGGGCGGCGGACCTCGGCCCCCGGGTGATCTCGGCGGTCCGCCTGCTCAAGGCGTGGAACCGGGTGCGCGGCAGCCACCTGCGCTCCTTCCATATCGAGGCGCTCGCCGGGCAGGTCCTCGCCGGTCGCGGGCTCAACACCCGGCAGGGGCTCGCCGAGGTCTTCCGGCACCTGGACGACGTCGGCCTCACCGTGGCCGACCCGGCCGGCGTCGGCGGGGACCTGTCGTCGTACCTGCGTGCCGAGGACATCGAGGCGTTGGCCGAGAGTGTCCGGCTCGCCCGGATCTACTCGGCGAAGGCGGTGGATGCGGAACAGGCCGACGATCACGAGGAGGCCGTGAACCTGTGGGGTTCCCTCTTCGGACCGGAGTTCCCCACGTTCGGCTGAGGGCGGGCCGGTAGCGCGCTTCGTTTACCCGGCGCCCCGACTCATCCAGCGGTCCGGTACGGCGTGGCGCCGACCGATCCGGGATCGCTCGGCCTGCGCGGCGGCGAGCGAGACCGCCTCGTCGGCGTCGCGCAGGCCGGCGCGCACCGTCACCGGGCCGCCGGTGGTATCGAGGTGCACGTCGGCCAGCCGTAGCAGTCTGGCCAGCGGGTTCTGCACGATCCGGATGCTCTGCACCTTGCCGTGAGGGATGAGATCGGTGTGCCGCCGGACGATTCCCCGGTGTACGACGAAGACCGTGTCGTCCGCTCCGCAGGACAGCCGCCGCCAGTGGAGCGGGGCGAGCCAGGCGGCCCGGCGTGGCGGCCGGGTCATCGCCACCGCGGCGACGTCCACTCCGGGCAGCAGCCGGCCGATCAGGGCCAGCGCATCCGCCCGGCGGGCCACCGGTAGCAGCACGGAGGGTCCGCCGCCAGCCACGTTCATCCGGACCGTCACCCAGCCCGACCAGCGCCACAGCGCCGGTTCGCCGATGCTGATCGCCTGGACCCGTCCCGGCGGGACCGTGGCGTGGGTGCGGTTGAGCAGACCGCTGATGATGCGCAGCCCGTCGGGTGACTCGGAGACGGTGTAGGGGTAGCCGGCCGCGAACCGGCGAAACGTCGTGTGCCAGAGGCTGCCGAGCATCGGAACGGCGCCGAGGGCGCCGGTGAGGATACCGGTCAGCAGGGCGGGCGTGGCGATCGCGGCCGCGCCGAACAGCGCCACCCACGGCGCGGGGGACAGCGCGATCGCGGCTACCAGCCGCCGTGGTGGCACCTCGGCGAGTGGGCGCTGCGGTGCCTCGCCTACGTCCGGCGCGAATCCCGCGGCGGTGGCCAGCAGCTCGGCCCGCAGCCGCTGGGCGTGACCCACCGACAGGTACCGCAGGTCGGACCCGGAATCGGTGTCCAGTTCGGAGCGTTCCCTGCCGGCGAGATCGAGCCGGAGGATGGCGAGCCCCGCGGCTCGGGCGAGAAGCGGTTGGGCGATGTCCACCGACTGTAACCGATCCAGCCGGACATGGCGGGTCCGTCGGACCAAAAGCCCGGTATCGAGCCGAAGATTGTCGCGTTCGACCCGGTAGCGGGTGAACCGCCAGGCGCAGTATCCGTAGATGCCGGCGGCGGGGATCAGGAAGATCAGGGTGAGCCCGATGATGCGGGGCGTGGCGTCGTCGGCGAGGTTCCTGCCGACCGTCGCCACGAACGCCGCGACGATCACCCAGCCGCGCAGGAACGGGGTGAGCCGATGCAGCCGGTGAAACCCGTCCTGGCCGGGGCGTGTCGCCCGAGCCGGCGCTTCGCCGGTGGTGGACCCCCGCTCGATTGTCACAGCCCGGCCGACCGGGCTTCACCGCGTTCGGTGAGCGCGTCACGTAGCCGTGCGGCCTCGTCCGGGGCCAGGCCGGGGATGACGGCATCGCTGTCCGCGGCCGCGGTGTGCAGCTGCACCTTGGCGATGCCGAAACGGCGTGCCAGCGGCCCGGCGGTGACGTCGACGAGCTGCATCCGGCCGTACGGCACCACGATCAGGCGACGCGTCAGCACCCCGCGGCTGATCAGGAGATCGTCCTCCCGCTCGGCGTAGCGCCAGGCCTGCCAGCGGAGGCCGATCGAGCGCCAGAGCCAGCCCGTCACGAGAACCGGCGCCACCGTGATCAGTATCCAGGGCCAGCCGCCGAACGCCGCCGTGATCAGCAGGGTGAGCGCCACCACCGGGACGGCTCCCACGATCAGGAGCGCCCGTCGAAGCCGCCGTAGGTCCGGTGGCAGGACCCGCCACTGCGCGGGATCCGGCAGAAGAGCGTCGTGCATTCCGCAACAATAAGTCGCACATCCGATACGTCCGGCCCGAATCGGCCGAGGAACCGGCGGCGCGCCGTCCCCACGATGGTCCTCGCCCGGTCTGCGGCGATTCGCCGGGAGGCCTGTCAGAGGGACTTGACGGTGGCGGCCTTGACCGTCAGACCCGAGCGGTCCGGCGCGGCGTCGACGAGCATCTCGTCGCCGTCCCGGATCTGCCCGCCGAGCAGTTCCCTGGCGAGCTGGTCGCCGATCGCTGTCTGGACCAGCCGCCGCAGCGGGCGGGCCCCGAACACCGAATCGTAGCCGACGTCGGAGAGCCATCCCTTGGCGGCGTCGGTGGTGTTGAGGGTGATCCTCCGGTCGAGCAGCCGGGCCCGCAGCCGATCGAGCTGGAGATCGACGATGCGGGCCAGCTCGTCCCGGCCCAGCTGGTCGAAGACGAGGACGTCGTCGAGGCGGTTGAGGAACTCCGGCTTGAAGGCGTCGCGCACGGCGACCATCACCGACTCGCGGCGCACCTGCGGGCTGAGCGTGGGGTCCGCGATGAACTGCGACCCGAGGTTCGAGGTCAGGATAAGGATCGTGTTGCGGAAGTCCACCGTGCGGCCCTGGCCGTCGGTGAGCCGCCCGTCGTCGAGAACCTGCAGCAGGACGTCGAAGACGTCCGGATGGGCCTTCTCGACCTCGTCCAGCAGGATGACACTGTACGGCCGGCGGCGGATCGCCTCGGTGAGCTGACCGCCGGACTCGAACCCGATGTACCCGGGCGGGGCGCCGATCAGGCGGGCCACCGAGTGCTTCTCGGCGTACTCGCTCATGTCGATGCGCACGATCGCCCGCTCGTCGTCGAAGAGGAAGTCGGCGAGCGCCTTCGCGAGCTCGGTCTTCCCGACCCCGGTGGGCCCGAGGAAGAGGAAGGAGCCGGTCGGCCGGTCCGGGTCGGCGATCCCGGCCCTGGCCCGGCGGACCGCGTCGGAGACGGCCCGCACCGCGTCGTCCTGGCCGATGACCCGCGCGTGCAGTGCGGACTCCATGCGCAGCAGCTTCGCCGTCTCGCCTTCGAGGAGGCGACCGGCCGGGATCCCGGTCCAGGCGGCGACGACCTCGGCGACATCGTCCGGGCCGACTTCCTCGTTGAGCATCGCCCCACCGGGGGAGTCCGCGCCGGCCAGCGCGCCGGTCGCCGCCGACAGCCGCTTCTCCAACGTCGGGATGGTGCCGTACCGCAGCTCCCCGGCCTTGGCGAGGTCGAGGTCGCGCTCGGCGAGCTCCGCGGCGCGCCGCGCGTTCTCCAACTCCTCCTTGATCTTCTGAACTTCGGAGATCGAGTCCTTCTCCCGGTGCCAGCGGGCCGTCAGGCTCGACAGCTCCTCACGCCGGTCGGCGAGCTCGCGCTGCAGGCGCCCCCGCCGCTCGCGGGAGGCCTCGTCGTTCTCCTTGGACAGCGCCATGTCCTCGATCTCCAGGCGGCGCACGGCGCGCTCGAGTTCGTCGATCGCCACCGGCCGGCTGTCGATCTCCATGCGGAGCCGGGACGCGGCCTCGTCGACCAGGTCGATCGCCTTGTCCGGCAGGAAGCGTGCGGTGACGTAGCGGTCGGACAGGGTGGCCGCGGCGACCAGCGCGGTGTCGGTGATGCGCACGCCGTGGTGCACCTCGTAGCGTTCCTTGAGCCCGCGCAGGATGCCGATGGTGTCCTCGACCGTCGGCTCGCCGACGAGGACCGGCTGGAAGCGACGTTCCAGCGCCGGGTCCTTCTCGATCCGGGTGCGGTACTCCTCCAGGGTGGTGGCGCCGATCATGCGCAGCTCGCCGCGGGCGAGCATCGGTTTGAGCATGTTGCCGGCGTCCATCGCTCCTTCGGCCGCGCCGGCGCCGACGACGGTGTGCAGCTCGTCGATGAAGGTGATGATCTGACCCTCGGCCTCGCGGATCTCGTTGAGGACGGAGGTCAGCCGCTCCTCGAACTCGCCGCGCAGCTTGGAGCCAGCAACCATCGAACCGAGGTCGAGCGAGACGATGCGCCGGCCGCGCAGCGACTCGGGCACGTCACCCGCGACGACCCGCAGCGCGAGCCCTTCGACGATGGCCGTCTTGCCGACCCCGGGCTCGCCGATGAGGACCGGGTTGTTCTTCGTCCGCCGCGACAGCACCTGGATGACGCGGCGGATCTCGGCGTCGCGGCCGATCACCGGGTCCAGCTTGCCCTGCTGCGCACGCTCGGTGAGGTCGATGGAGTACTTCTCCAACGCGCGGTAGGAGCCCTCCGGGTCCCGGGTGGTCACCCGCCGGGCGCCGCCGCGCACCTTCTCGAAGGCGCCGCGCAGCGCGTCGGGGGTGGCGCCGGCGGAGGTAAGGATCCGCCCGGCCTCGCCCCCCTCCTCGGCGAGCGCCACGACCAGATGCTCGACCGAGGTGTACTCGTCACCCAGCTGACCGGCCTGCCGCTCGGCGTTGTTCAGCACCGCGATGAGCTGGCGGGACAGCTGCGGCGGGGACACGCTCATGCCCGTCGCGCGGGGCAGCCGCGTCACTGCGGCCTCGGCTCGGGAGCGCACCGTGTCGACCGAGGTGCCCGCGGACGCCAGCAGCGCCGCGCCGACCCCGTCAGACGCTTCGAGCAGTGCGGTGAGCAGGTGGAGGGGGTCGACGAGGGGTGACCCGTCGGCGGTGGCTCGACTGATCGCTGCGGAGAGTGCCTCCTGCGACCGGGCGGTGAGGCGTTCAGCGTTCATGGCGGATCCCAGATGGTCGGATGGCGTGCACTGTCGCTTTTTCAACGCTCAGTATACCTGAGTCGTTCCCACTCAACCTTGCGGGCGCGCCGCGATGAACCCCCTGCATCCGTTTGCCGGCTCCGCCCGGCCGGTCAGCGGCGGGGCAGCGGCCGCCAGACCACGAGCGCGCCGCGATCCACCGGGACGAGGTCGCGCCGGTGACTGGCATGCGCCTCGGCCACCGCGCGGTCCGTGTCGGCGCGGGACCGGGCGAGCTCCTCGGTGAGCTGACGCACCTGCGCCTGCAGCGCCATCACCTGGGCGCTCAACCGGAGGATCTGCTTGATCCCCTCCAGGTTGACGCCTTCCTCCTGGGACAACCGCTGCACCTCGCGCAGCAACGCCACGTCCCGGGCGGAGTAACGCCGCCCCCGCCCGGCCGTGCGCCCGGGCGTGACCAGCCCGAGCCGGTCGTAGGACCGCAGGGTCTGGGAATGCATCCCGGCGAGCTGCGCGGCGATCGAGATGACGTAGACCGGTGCGTCCTCGTCGTGGGCCGGGCCCGGCAGCGGGCCGGCGGGGTAGTAGCCCTCCGGCCGAATCTCGGTGTCCGGCCGAACCTCAGCGGGGGACGCCGCCGGTCCTCTCTGGAGCTGCCGTTCCCCTGTTCGCCCTGCTCCCATCGCTCGCCCTGCTCCCGTCGCTCGCCCGCGCCGGGCGGGCGACGGGTCGGATGTGCGGTTCGGCCGCCCGGTCATCCGCCTGCCCCCATCCGTTCCATCAACGGCGCCCGTGGGTCCTCGGGATGGGCCTGGGCGAACTCCAGCAACGCCGTACGTGCCCGTGGCGAGAGATCACTCGGCTTCGGCACCGTCACCTCGAGGGTGACGATGAGGTCCCCGTTCCCGCCCCCGGCTGTGGGGACACCCCGCCCGCGGGCCCGCAGGCGTCGACCGCTGGAGGTCCCCGCCGGTACCTTCATCGTGAGCGGAGCACCGTCCAGGGTCGGCACCCGTATCGATGCGCCGAGGGCGGCCTCGGTGATCGTCACGGGGAGAGTGATCGCCAGGTTGTTCCCCTCCCGCTCGAACACCGGATGGCGCAGCACGTGCACCGTCACCTCGAGATCACCGGCCGGTCCGCCCCGTTCGCCGGGTATGCCACGCCCCCGGACCCGCAGCCGCTGTCCGTCGCTCACCCCAGGTGGGATGCGGATGCGCTGCTCACGCTCACGCCGGCCGGTGCCCCGGCAGTCCGGGCAGGGATGGTCGATCAAGGTGCCCTTGCCCAGGCAGTCGCGGCAGGGCTCGGAGAGTGCGAAGCCACCCTGGGAGCGGGACACCACGCCCAGTCCACGGCAGGTCGGGCAGGTGCGCGGCGTCGTGCCGGGACGCGCCCCGCTGCCGGTGCAGGTGGTACAGGTCGCGGCCCCGGGAAGCCGGACCGACGCCTCCAGGCCGGTCAGCGACTTCTCGAAGGGGATCGTGACCTCGGCCTCGATGTCGGCACCCCGACGCGGGCCGCGTCCGGGTGCCGACCGCTGGAACAGGTTGTCGAAGATGCCGCCGAGGCCGCCGTTCGCCCCACCGAGAAGGTCGTCGAGGTTGAGGTTCGGCCCGCTGCCGTAGCCCGTGCCGGGTGCGCCGAACCCGCCGTAACCCCCGGCTCGGCCAGGCCCGCCGAAGCCGCCGCCGGGACGACCGCCGGCCGCGAACAGCGCCCGGGCCTCGTCGTACTCCCGTCGACGGCCCTCGTCCGAGAGAACGTCGTAGGCCTCGGAGACCTCCTTGAACCGCGCCTCGGCCTTGGCGTCCCCCGGGTTCTTGTCGGGGTGCAGCTCACGGGCCAGCCTGCGGTACGCCTTCTTGATGTCGGTCGCCGAGGCGTCCTTTGGAACGCCGAGAGCGGCGTAATAGTCCTTCTCGACCATGTCGCGAACACTCACGGCGCCCCTCCTTCCTTCACGATGTCATCCGCGCGAGGCGGTGGCCGGCCATGCCCGTCAGACCCCGGCTCGCGGACGGCCGGACGGACCTGGCTCCCCTCTTCAGCCGGTGTTCAGTCGGCGCTGACAGTGGGCCCGCCGTTGTCCGGCCCGGGCGCACTGCCCGTGTCATCGGGGACCGATGCCGGCCGATTCGGCGGGCCGCCTGCCTGGCCCGGGCCGCTCCCCGCCGCCTCGCCGGCCCCGGCGACGACCTCCGCCTCGACAGGCTGATCGACGGTCTCGTCCACCTCGCCCGACGGTTCCGCGACCGACACCTGCGCGGGCCGCAACACCTTGCCCGCGTGCAGGTAACCCGCCCGGAAGACGTCCACGCAAGTCGGCCCGCTCACGTCCGACCGATAGGAGTGCATCAGGGCCTCGTGGACCGACGGGTCGAACTCGTCGCCCTTCGCCCCGTAGCGCTCCAGCCCGGTCGCCTCCAGGGCTGCCTCCAAGGCCTCCGCGATCGCCTTGAACGGGCCTTCCAGATCGCCGTGGTCACGAGCCCGGCCGATGTCGTCGAGGGTCGACAGCAGACTCGCCAGCAGCTTCGCCGTCGCCTGCTCGCCGATCTGCTGACGGTCCCGCTCGACCCGCCGACGGTAGTTGTCGAACTCGGCCTTCAGGCGCTGCAGGTCCGCGGTCCGCTCGGTGACCTGCTGGCGTAGTGACGCCACGAGCTCACCGTTACCCTCGCCCGCCGGGACTCCGGCGGGTGGAACCTCCGTGGCCGTCGGGCCGGGGGACGCAGCGGCCTCCGGCCGGACCTCGCCGCTCTCCGGATCGATCCGGCGCCGGTCCCGCACCACCACCGGGGGCTCTTCGGCCTCGTCCCGGCCGTCGGGCCGAGACGAACCCCACCAGTCCGCGGCCTGGCTTGAGGTCACTTCTTGTCCTCCTCATCCACGATTTCCGCGTCGACCACGTCGTCGTCGGCTGCTCCGGCGCCGCCGGAGGCACCCGCGCCCTCCTGGGCGGCCTGCGCGTACATGGCCTGGCCCATCGCCTGGCTAGCCGCGGCCAGCGCGTCGGCCGCCTCGCGGATCGCCGCCGTGTCGGTGCCGGCGACGGCGCCCCGCAGCGTGCCGAGCTTCTCCTCCACGTCGCTCTTCACCGCGGCGTCGATCTTTTCGCCGTTCTCGGCGAGGAACCGCTCGGTCGAGTAGACGAGCGTCTCGGCTTTGTTGCGGGTCTCGGCCTCCTCCCGGCGCCTGCGGTCCTCCTCGGCGTACTGCTCGGCGTCGCGGACCATGCGGTCGATGTCGTCCTTCGGCAGCGCCGAGCCACCGGTGATGGTCATCGACTGCTCCTTGCCGGTGCCCAGGTCCTTCGCGGACACGTGCACGATGCCGTTTGCGTCGATGTCGAAGGTGACCTCGATCTGGGGCATGCCCCGCGGGGCGGGCGGCAGGCCGGTCAGCTCGAACATGCCGAGCTTCTTGTTGTAGGCGGCCATCTCGCGCTCGCCCTGGAAGACCTGGATCTGCACGGAGGGCTGGCTGTCCTCGGCGGTGGTGAAGATCTCCGATCGCTTGGTGGGGATCGTGGTGTTGCGCTCGATGAGCTTGGTCATGATCCCCCCCTTCGTCTCGATGCCGAGCGAGAGTGGGGTGACGTCGAGGAGCAGGACGTCCTTGACCTCGCCCTTGAGCACGCCGGCCTGCAGCG
>NZ_CDWTNB010000029.1:0-12953 GCF_977947065.1 Frankia sp. CgJB1 | reverse complement strand
AGGCGCCGACGGCGACGACCTCGTCCGGGTTGACGCCCTTGTTCGGCTCCTTGCCCCCGGTCAGCTCGCGGACCAGCTCGACGACGGCGGGCATCCGGGTGGAACCACCGACGAGGACGACGTGGTCGATGTCGCTGACCTTGATCCCCGCGTCCTTCACCGCCTGCTGGAAGGGGTGCCTGCAGCGGTCGATGAGATCGGAGGTCATCCGCTGGAACTCGGCGCGCGACAGTGAGACGTCGAGGTGCAGGGGACCCTCGGCCGACGCGGTGATGTAGGGCAGGTTGATCGTGGTCTGGGTGGACTGCGAAAGCTCGATCTTCGCCTTCTCAGCAGCCTCCCGCAGCCGCTGCAGGGCCATCTTGTCCTTGCCGAGGTCGACCCCGTGCTGGCCGTTGAAAGTCTTGATCAGGTGGTCGGTGACGCGCTGATCCCAGTCGTCACCACCGAGGTGGGTGTCACCGGAGGTGGACTTCACCTCGACGACACCGTCGCCGATCTCCAGCAGGGAGACGTCGAAGGTACCGCCACCGAGGTCGAAGACCAGGATGGTCTGCTCCTTCTCGCCCTTGTCCAACCCGTAGGCGAGGGCCGCGGCGGTCGGCTCGTTGACGATCCGCAGGACGTTGAGCCCGGCGATCGTGCCCGCCTCGGTAGTGGCCTGACGCTGGGCGTCATCGAAGTACGCCGGGACGGTGATGACCGCGTCCGTGACCGTCTCACCGAGGTAGGACTCGGCGTCCCGCTTCAGCTTCTGCAGGATGAACGCGCTGATCTCCTGGGGCGTGAGATCCTTCGCGTCGACCGTCATCTTCCAGTCGGTGCCCATGTGGCGTTTGACCGACCGGATGGTGCGCTCGACGTTTGTCACCGCCTGACGCTTGGCGACCTCGCCGACCAGGACCTCGCCGTTCTTCGCGAAAGCCACGACCGACGGGGTCGTCCGGGAGCCCTCGGCGTTGGCGATCACCGTGGGTTCGCCGCCCTCGAGCACGCTCACGACGGAGTTCGTGGTGCCGAG
Source organism: Frankia sp. CgJB1 (assembly GCF_977947065.1). Lineage (NCBI taxonomy): Bacteria > Bacillati > Actinomycetota > Actinomycetes > Frankiales > Frankiaceae > Frankia > Frankia sp. CgJB1. Next base: position 11,932 of record NZ_CDWTNB010000029.1, on the reverse strand, counting down.
GTCGATACCGACCGCTCGTGCCATGTCTGTGTGCCTTTCGATCATGTCGGTGGCGCCGATCAGGCGGGCGCACCGACCTCGTGGGGATGGAACCTGTCGGTGAACCGAGGTTTGAGGATCACTCCGGGAAGCCTCGGTTCCGCCAACGCTAAGCCAGGCTGGTGTGTTGAGTCGCTCTGACTCATGATGACGGCTCTTATCATAGCCTGACAGAGGTGATCCTAGCGCGCTCAACTTTTGTGCGGCCGGGAAATTCCCGCCAGCGCCGCCGGACGGGACCGGAAGGGGAGCTGGCGGGAAGAGCCTGCGGGGGAGCCGCGTGGAGTGGAGTGGGAGAGCGTCAGCTTCCGGCGGGTGGCTGCGGGGCCGAGTCACCCGCGGCACCGTCGCCGGGCGCCTGGCCGGCGTCGGGGTCCGTCGTCTCCCGGGGCGGTCGAACGGCGGCCAGGATGCGCCCGCGGCGGGCTCCCGGGCGCGGCCGTCCGCCCGCGCGTGATCCGAGCCGGGGCGAGACGACCGGCCCCATGCCGGCAGCCGACGGACCGTCCGGCCCGGAGGCCGCGCCGCCGCCGTTCGCGGCCTCGTCAGTGCCCGCTCGGCCGGGAACCGTGAGCGGCATTCCGGTCCGGTTGATGAGGTCGGCCTGCCGGCCCAGGTCGGACTCGATCTGGGCGAGCCGGTCGAGCATCTCGGAAGCGTCCCCGTCGCGCTCACGGATCGTGCGCAGCGCGTCCATCAGGGTCAGCCACTGGTCCCGACCGACGGTGATCTGCTCGGCGAGGCGGTTGGCCGAGTAGGCCGGAAACAGCCGTTCCGTGGCGGCGGCGATCTGCTGGACCTCACCGGGGTTGAGCCGGCCGGGCTTGCGCCGGATGTAGTTGACGACGTCCTTGATGCTGATGATCGTCACTCCGTCGAGGGCGCCGTCGCTCCACAGGACGTTGGCCTCGACCATCACCAGGATCGAACTTACCGGGATCTTAAGCATCGGCAGTGCTGCGCGGATCTGGTTGCGGACCTCGCCACCCAACCAGGCGGTGCGGTCGATCGGGGGCTTGAGTGACTCTCCGTCACAGGTCGCCCCACCCTTCTTGTACCGCACGGTGCCCTTGTTGTTGTCGCTGCTGAGCACCATCACCCCGCCGGGCCCGACCAGGAGGTGACCGATGGTCGCCTCGGAGTAGGGGACGGCCCGGTCGTGCAGGATGACGTACGCTTGGCGGCGCAGCCGGGCGATGGCGCGGGCGGTCCTGCGCTCCGCCTCGGCCCCCTCGCGCAGCGACTCGACGTCGGGGGCGGTCCCGAACGAGGCGATCACGATCCCGGCCGGCCAGGCGATGAAGACCAGCAGGAACACGACGACCGCGACCGTGGGCAGCCCCAGGCCGAAGCCGATGACGAGGGCGAGAACGAGTCCCACCAGGGCCGAGCGCACCGCGGTGCGGGGTACCTCGCGGCTCAGCTTGTCCCGCCGCACGAGTGCCTGGTTCTCCCTGGCCCGGAGGTACTCCGTCTGCAGGGAGTGTCCAGGGCGGCCGACTCGGGTCATCGTCGGCCGGGTGATCGTCGCCATCGTGCCCACCATGTTCGCAGGGTTGTCGTTCGCGGAGTTGTCGCTCGCGGGGTCGTCAACGTCGGTAGGGGGCCCGTCCGCCGGGGCACGCCGGGCGTCGTCAAGGCAGCGCTGGCACCGGGCCCATGCACAACGTGAAGGTGGCGAGCACCGCGGGACACACGATCGCCCGGTCACCGTGGGCGAAAGCTGTCCTTATGGTGCGTCGAAGCACCTGCCGGCACAAGGGTTGACCTCGTCGGCCCGGGAGGCTCCCGGCGGGGGGAGCGACGTTCCGGGATGGCGGGATCCGGGGCGCCGTGGTAGTCGTGACGGTGCGAGGCGTTGCGTGTTGGTTGGGCGTCTGCCGCTGAACGTAGCAGTCTCGTGCACCTCGCGCGGACGATCGGGCCTTTGGGCCCCCTAGCTCGGGCCGCTCGGACCACATCGTGGCAGGGCCGACGGTGAGCGGGTTCGCTGTCGGCCTCATAGTGCCCCTACGCCCAGGGGTGGGGACCCAGCCAGGCAGGTTGGCCGGGAGGTGGTACCGGACCCGCCCCTACGGTGGCGCGGGCCACTTGTCCGGGTGGCGTGAGCCACTCGTCCCATACGTTGCTGGTCGGTACGAGCAGGCTCGCCCGCGATAGTGGGTGCCAGATGGAGGATGCTGTGAGAATTGCGATCGGTGGAGCGATCACGCTGATTGCTCTCGCGGTTGCCGGGCGCCGGGTTTTCTGGCTGTTCCGGCTGATCAGGTCCGGCCAGCCGGCCGAGGGCCGGCTCGACGACCTGCCGACCCGCGTCTGGACGGAGATCAGCGAGGTCGGGGGGCAGCGCAAGCTGCTGAAGTGGTCGGTGCCCGGGGCGGCCCACTTCTTCACCTTCTGGGGCTTCACGATCCTGCTGCTGACCGTCATCGAGGCCTACGGCGGCCTGTTCGACGACGACTTCCACATCCCGGGATTCGGGCACTGGGCGGCCATCGGCTTCCTCGAGGACTTCTTCGCCGTGGCGGTCCTCGCCGGCCTGGCCGCCTTCACGATCATCCGGTTGAAGGACGCCCCGGCGCGGCTGGAGCGCAAGTCGCGATTCTACGGTTCGCACACCGGGCCGGCCTGGGTCATCCTCGGCCTGATCACCGCCGTCATCGTGACACTGTTGATCTGCCGTGGCGCCCAGTACAACACCGGCAACCTTCCGCAGGGCCAGACAAAGTGGGCCTTCGCGTCCTACGCCGTGAGCCGCATCTTCTCCGGCCTCTCCCACGAGGTGAACGAGGGCATCGAGACGGTCTTCCTACTGCTCAACATTGCGGTGATCATGGGCTTCTCGGTGCTGGTGGTCTACTCGAAGCACCTGCACATCGGCCTGGCTCCGATCAACGTCGTGCTCAAGCGCCAGCCGGTGGCCCTCGGCCCGCTGGCCACCACCCCCGACATCGAGAAGCTGATGGAGGAGGACGAGCCGGTCGTCGGCGTCGGCAAGGTCGAGGACTTCTCCTGGAAGGCCATGCTCGACTTCGCCACCTGCACCGAGTGCGGGCGGTGCCAGAGCCAGTGCCCGGCGTGGAACACTGGCAAGCCGCTGTCACCGAAGTTGTTGATCATGGATCTGCGTAACCACCTCTTCGCCAAGGCGCCCTACCTGCTGTCCACCGAGGGCGCGGCGGAGGGCGAGGAGGCGCCGAAGGCGGTCACCGGGATCGCCGAGGACGCCTCCGACTCCCACACCGTGCACCATGTGCCCGAGTCCGGCTTCGGCCGGGTGCCGCAGCCCGGTCAGCCGCAGGTCGACCGGCCGCTGGTCGGCACCGAGGAGGAGGGCGGGGTCATTGATCCCGACGTCCTGTGGTCGTGCACCAACTGCGGCGCGTGCGTTGAACAGTGTCCGGTGGACATCGAGCATGTCGACCACATCGTCGACATGCGTCGCTACCAGGTGATGATCGAGTCGGCGTTCCCGTCCGAGGCCGGCGTCATGCTGCGCAACCTCGAGAACAACGGCAACCCGTGGGGCGTCTCGCCGCGGACCCGCACCGAGTGGACCGAGGGCCTGCCCTTCGAGGTGCGTGTCCTCGGCGACGGTGAGCAGATCCCCGACGACGTCGAGTACCTGTACTGGGTCGGCTGCGCCGGGGCGATCGAGGACCGCGCCAAAAAGGTCGCGCGGGCCTTCGCGGAGCTCCTGCACACCGCCGGGGTCGAGTTCGCGATCCTCGGTACGAACGAGTCCTGCACCGGAGACCCGGCGCGCCGGCTCGGCAACGAGTACCTGTACCAGGAGATGGCCAAGGCGAACATCGAGCTGCTGAACGCCACGGGCGTCAAGAAGATCGTTGCCACCTGCCCGCACTGCTTCAACAGCCTCGCCCGGGAGTACTCGGCTCTCGGCGGTCAGTACGAGGTCGTCCACCACACCCAGCTGCTCGGCAAACTGGTCGAGGAGCGCAAGCTGGTGCCGGTGACCCGGGTGGAGTCGTCGGTCACCTACCACGACCCCTGCTTCCTCGGGCGGCACAACAAGGTTTACACCCCGCCGCGGGAGATCCTGGCGGCAATCCCGGGCATCCGGGGCCAGGAGATGCACCGCTGCAAGGACCGCGGCTTCTGCTGCGGTGCCGGCGGCGCGCGGATGTGGATGGAGGAGAAGATCGGTAAGCGGGTCAACGTGGACCGGATGGAGGAGGCCCTCGGCCTCGACCCGGACGTCGTGTCCACCGCCTGCCCGTTCTGCATCGTGATGCTCACCGACGCCGTCACCGAGAAGAAGCTGAGCGGCGAGGCGAAGGACGGCGTCGAGGTGCTTGACGTCTCCCAGCTCCTGGCCCGTTCGCTGGCGCCGGCGGCGCCAGCGGCTCCGACCGAGGCGTCCGCCGAGCCTGTCGGCTAGATTGTGCCCTTGCCTTTCCAGAGGGATAAATCGAACATGAAACCCTCTGGAAAGGCAAGGAAGCTGAAAGGCAAGGAAGTCAGCCTGGGGGGATCTCCCCGTTCGGGACCGGTGCGCGGGTGAAGCCCCGGTAGGCCCTCGACGGAGTCGGGCCGCGCTGGCCCTGGTAGCGCGAGCCGTAAATGGTCGAGCCGTACGAGTGCTCGGCCGGCGAGGACAGCCGGAACAGGCAGAGCTGGCCGATCTTCATGCCGGGCCAGAGTTTGATCGGCAGCGTCGCCACGTTCGACAGTTCCAGCGTGACGTGCCCGGAGAAGCCGGGGTCGATGAAGCCCGCCGTCGAGTGCGTGAGCAGCCCGAGCCGGCCGAGACTCGACTTCCCTTCCAGCCGGCCGGCGAGATCGTCGGGCAGGGTGACGATCTCCAGTGTCGAGCCGAGGACGAACTCGCCCGGATGCAGGACGAACGGCTCGTCGCCCTCCGGGGCGATGAGCTCGGTGAGATCCTCCTGCTCGAGAGAGGGATCGATGTGGCTGTACCGGTGATTGGCGAAGACCCGGAACCAGCAGTCCAGCCGTAGGTCGATGCTGGACGGCTGGATGAGGCCAGGGTCGTGGGGGTCGAGACGGATCCGGCCCGTGGCGATCTCGGTCCGGATGTCCCGGTCGGACAACAGCACGTCCCGGACGTTAGAGCATGAGCGGTTGATCTTCACCCTCCACCCGGAGGAGGACGGAGCCGTGTGGAAGAGTGAGACGGAGCGTGACCCGGGTAGGAGGCACGTGGCCGGTCGATGAATACCCGGCCGGACGGGTGGGTGCTCCCGGGGAAGGCTGGGGCGGAAGGGACAGGCGGGACGGATGCTCGGGCTACCCGATCACATCGAGGCATGTCTGTTCGATCTGGATGGCGTGCTGACGAACACTGCGACGATCCACGCGGCCGCGTGGAAAGAGATGTTCGACGATTTTCTGGAGAACTGGGCCAAGCGGTCGGGAGGGCCGTTCGTCCCCTTCGACCTCGAGCATGACTATGCCGAGTGCGTTGACGGCCGGCCCAGGATCGACGGAGTGCGAGCCTTTCTCGACGCCCGTCACATCAGGCTTCCCGACGGAACACCGGACGACCCGCCGTCCGCGCTCACCGTGCATGGGCTGTCCAACCGGAAGAATTTCCTCCTGCTGGAACGGATTAGGAGGGACAGTGTGGACATCTACCCCGGCTCGGTGACGTACCTGCGGGAACTGGCCGCGCGGGGGATCCCCCGCGCGGTCGTCTCCTCCAGCGCCAACTGCGCCGAGGTGTTGAAGGCGACCGGGCTTGACGCCCTCGTCGACGGAGCGGTGGACGGCATCGTCGCCGCCCGTGACCATCTCGCCGGAAAGCCAGCGCCCGACACCTTCCTCGCCGGCGCCCGGCTGCTCGGGGTGCCGCCGCGGCGGGCGGCGGTGTTTGAGGACGCCCTGGCCGGCGTCGAGGCGGGGCGGGCCGGCGGGTTCGGCTGGGTCGTGGGGGTCGACCGGGTAGGGCACGCCGCAGCGTTGCGCGCCCACGGGGCCGACATCGTGGTAAACGACCTGGCGGACCTGCTCGGCCACGGCTCCGGACCCGGCCCCGCATGATCGACAAAGTGTCTTATCTGATTGAGCCGTGGTCCATCCAGGAGTCCGGTCTCGACATCTCCGATCTGGGCCGGTCCGAGTCATTGTTCGCCCTGTCCAACGGCCATATCGGGCTCCGGGGAAACCTCGACGAGGGCGATCCGCACGGCCTGCCGGGCACCTACCTGAACTCGGTCCACGAGCTGCGGCCCCTGCCCTATGCCGAGGCCGGCTATGGATATCCCGAGTCCGGCCAGACGGTCATCAACGTCACCAACGGCAAGGTGATCCGTCTACTCGTCGACGACGAGCCGTTCGACATCCGCTATGGCGATCTGCGGTCGCATCAGCGGGCGATCGACTTCCGGGAGGGCGTGCTCCGGCGGGACGTGGAATGGGTCTCGCCGGCGGGGCAGACCATCCGGGTGCACTCCGAGCGGCTGGTGTCGTTCTCGCAGCGTTCCATCGCGGCCGTGTACTACGAGATTGAGCCGGTGGGCGACCCGGCGCGGATCGTCATCCAGTCGGAGCTGGTGGCCAACGAGCAGCTGCCGGCCTGGCACGGTGACCCGCGGGCCGCGGCTGCGCTGGAGTCGCCGCTGCGGTCCGAGCGCCATCGGGCGAGCGGCACGATGGTCGAGCTCGTCCACATCACCCACCGCAGCGAGATCCGTGTCGCCGCGGCCATGGACCACGAGTTCGCCGGGCCGGACTCGCTGGGTGTCTCCTCGGAGAGCGAGCCGGACGCCGGCCGGGTGACGGCCACGGCGGTGCTCGCCCCGGGCGAGAAGCTACGGATGGTCAAGTTCATCGCCTACGGTTGGTCGGAGCAACGGTCCCTCCCAGCCCTGAGGGACCAGGCCGCCGCGGCGCTGGTCGCAGCGCGGCAGACCGGGTGGCCCGGTCTCGTCGGCGAGCAGCGGCAGTATCTGGATACCTTCTGGAAGCGGGCCAACGTCGAGGTCGACGGCGACCCGGAGGTGCAGCAGGCCGTTCGCTTCGCGCTGTTCCACGTCCTGCAGGCCGGAGCGCGGGCCGAGCGGCGGGCGATCCCGGCCAAGGGCCTGACCGGCCCCGGATACGACGGGCACGCCTTCTGGGACTCCGAGTCGTACGTGCTCCCCGTCCTGACGTACACCGCGCCTGACGCGGTGGCCGACGCGCTGCACTGGCGGTACGCGACTCTGCCACTGGCCAGGGAACGAGCCGATCTGCTCAATCTGAAGGGCGCCGTCTTCCCCTGGCGCACCATCCACGGCGAGGAGTGCTCCGGGTACTGGCCGGCCGGGACGGCCGCCTTTCACGTCAACGCCGACATCGCCGACGCGGTCGCCCGCTACGTCACCATCACCGGGGACGAGCAGTTCGAGCGCACGGTGGGGCTGGAGATCCTGATCGAGACCGCCCGGCTGTGGCGGTCGCTGGGACATCACGACCTCGACGGCCGCTTCCGGATCGACGGTGTCACGGGCCCGGACGAGTACTCGGCTATCGCCGACAACAACGTCTACACGAACCTGATGGCGCAGCGGAACCTCGTGGCCGCGGCGGACGCCGCCCGCCGCCATCCCGACCGGGCCGCCGAGTTGGGCGTGGATGCCGAGGTCACGGCGTCCTGGCGGGACGCGGCCGAGAACATGTCCATCCCCTACGACCCCCATCTCGGCGTCCACCCGCAGTCCGAGGGATTCACCGAACACCAGGTCTGGGACTTCGCGAACACCGCGCCCGAGCAGTACCCTCTGCTGCTGCACTTCCCGTACTTCGACCTCTACCGCAAGCAGATCGTCAAGCAGGCGGACCTGGTCCTGGCGATGCAGCGCCGGGGTGATGCCTTCACGATGGACGAGAAGATCCGCAACTTCGCCTACTACGAAGCTCTGACGGTTCGGGACTCGTCACTGTCGGCATGCTCCCAGGCGGTGCTGGCCGCTGAGTGTGGGCACCTGTCGCTCGCCCATGACTACCTGCGCGAAGCCGCCCTGATGGATCTGCATGACATCGAGCACAACACCGGAGATGGGCTACACATGGCCTCCCTCGCGGGAAGCTGGATCGCCCTCGTCGAGGGCTTCGGTGGGCTGCGTGACGGCGGTGAGGTGATCTCGTTCGCGCCGCGGTTGCCCGAGGGACTGACCAGGCTGGCCTTCGGGCTCTGTGTCCGCGGGCAGCACCTGCGGGTGGAGGTCTCCGACTCGACGGCGGTCTACACCGTCCCCGCGGGGCCGGCGATGACGTTGCTGCACCACGGCAAGACCGTCCGGGTGGTTCCCGGCCAGCCGGTCAGCATGGAGGTCCCGCCGACGCCCGTCCTGGAACGGCCGAAGCAGCCCCCGGGTCGGGAGCCGCTGCGCTTCCTGCGCCTGCCCGGGACCGGCGGCCACTCCGGTGCGGGTGGGGGCGCGGGTGGGGGCGCCAGTGCGGGTGGGGGCGTCGGTGCCGGCTCAGCCACCAGCTTCGGCATCGCCCCGGCCAGCGATCGTATCGGTCCTACCGGCCCAAGCGGTTCCGTCAACAGCATCGACGGCTGACTCCGGACGCGCCGGACGGCCCGGGGCCCCACCCGACCCGGTCCGTCCAGTACGATGCGAATGCGCTACGCGGGCGTAGTTCAGAGGCAGAACACGAGCTTCCCAAGCTTGCAACGCGGGTTCGATTCCCGTCGCCCGCTCCACTCTGGGTGGGTTGTGTCCGCGCGGGGGCGGACCTTGTCGTTCCGCCATGCCTGCCGGGAGGGCCGAGCCCGGCGAAGAGCTGCTCTGCGCCCATCGGCGTCTCGTGGACGAACATGGCGAGGACCTGCGGGAACACCACCCGAGGGCGGAATGTCGGTGGTGGTCGCTACAGTGAGCGCGGCCACGGCGTCGATCTCGGATCGTGTCCGCTGGCCGGTGTTCGCCGCCGTACGGGAGGTCGACGGGATGAATGTGGCGAAGGCGGTCCGGTGGGTGATCCCGGGTGATCCAGAGACGGTACGTGATCGGGTGATGGTGCCGGCGCGGTCGCTGTGGCGCCGGGCCTGGACCCGGCGCGGCATCGATATCACCTCGTCCATGACGACGAGGTCGTGTCTCGTCGTCGCACCACACCCCGACGATGAGACGCTGGGCTGCGCGGTGGCCATCATGCGTAAGCGGGCCGCAGGCACCCCGGTCACGGTGATGATTGTCAGCGACGGCTCCCGCGCGGAGCCGGTGACGCTCCCGCCAGCGGAGTTGATCGAGGTGCGCAAGGCGGAGACCCGCCGGGCCTGCGCCTTGCTGGACATCGACGAGTCCGACGTGCGCTTCCTCGGTTTCCCCGACGCCGAGCTCTCCGACCGGATCGACGCCATCGCTGCGCGGCTCACCGAGCTCATCGAGACCCTCGCGCCCGAGCAGATCCTGGCGCCGACCTCGTGCGAGGGGCACCCGGACCACGACGCGACCAACGAGGCGGTGCGCCGAGCGGTCGCCACCACCGGTTATCGCGGCCAGGTGCTCGAATACACCGTCTGGTTCTGGACGCACTGGCCCTGGACCTTGGGCTACGGGACGGCGGGCTGGTCGGCTGAGCGTCTGTTCGTCCAGCCGGTCCGCCGGTTGCGGGAACGCCGTCCGCTGCTCGTGGACGCCCGCGGCTTCCGGGCGCGGCAGCGCAGGGCCATCGCGGAGCACGCCACCCAGGTGGGGGAGGACGACGCGGCGTCCGGCGCCGCCACCCCGGTGACCGGTTCCCTGCTCGCGACCCTGGGGAGTCGGTACGAGGTCTACGTCGTCGCGGGGGCGCTGCGGCACCTCGACTTCGAGCGGCGGTGGCGGGCCGGCCACCAGGCACGGGGCAGCCGGTAGTCAGCCTGCGGGCGCCACCTCAGGGCCGGGCGGCGGGCCAGCGCCGGTGGCGGCGCCGTTCCCGGGACAGGTCGGGGTATAAACCGTCGGCCGCGTGGCTCGGTCGGGGTGTTGCTGCCGGTTCCGGGTGCCGAAGTGCGCGATGCCGCGCCGGTATGCCTCGACCTTACGGCGGGCGATGGCCGAGGGCTCGATCTCGACCACGCCGAGACGACCCCGGGCCCCGAACGCGCTCGCCCGCGCGGGGTCGAGCAGGAACGGCGCCAGCGCATCCGCCAGCGCCACCGGATCGCCGGCCGGTACCGAGGATCCGGCCTCCCACCGCTCGACGAAGGGCGCGACTCCGGCCCGGGTCGTGGTCACCACCGGCCGGCCGGCCGCCATCGCCTCGACGGCCGCGATCGAGAAGCTCTCGAAGCGGCTCGGCACGGCGACGACGCGGGCCCGCCGGTAGACGTCGCGGATCTGAGAACCGGACAGGTGCCCGGTGAACTTGACGTCCAGCTCAAGCTGGCGGGCCCGGTGGGCCAGCCACTCGCCCGAGGGCACCCCGTTGATCTCGCCCGCCGAGCGCCCCGCGAGCACCAGCCGGTGCGCCACCCCCGCGCCACGAAGGCGGGCTGACGCGTCGAGCAGCACATCCACGCCCTTGTAGGCCTCGAGTCGGCCCACGACGGCGACTGTCGGCGTGGTGCCGGCGACGTCGGGTATGTCGAGCCACGGCTCGGCGTCGAACGGATTGGGAATCACCTCCACCTCACGGTCACCCAACCAGCCTTGCTCCCGCAGCGTGTCGACGAGCAGCTGCGACGGTGAGGTGACCACGGCGGCCCGGCCCGCCGACGTCCGGTCCAGCCGGTCGGCGACCAGGCCCTTCAACCCGACCGGCTGGCCGGAAAGCCTGACCGTGAGCATGGTCGGGCAGTGCAGGTGGATGGCGAGCGGCGTGGAGCGACGCATGGCCTGGATCAGACCGCGGGTTTCCCCGTCCTGGGTCTCGATCACGTCTGGTCTGAGCCCGAGTTGACGCATCCATAAGCTGTAGGACAGCGGGAGGCTGGCCCGCAGCGTCAGCGAGTCACGCGGGTACAGGGGTCCCCGGAGTTGGGCGCCGAGCTTTCCCAGCCCGCGGCTGACCGGCACCCGCAGTAACGGGCGCCGGTGGACGTGCACCCCGTCCTTCACCGAGTCGACGACCTGACGCCCCTGGGCGCACAGCACGTGGACGTCGTGGCCGAGTTTCGCGAGTGCCGTGGCCAGCGCCGCGGTGTAGGTGCCCGCGCCGTCCCAGACGACGGGCGGGTACTGCTCGCAGAAGAAGAGAATGCACAGCGCCTGGACAGATCCCAATGACTCCGCCACGTGTCCCCGATTCCACCGTGCCGTAACGGGAGAGTAAGACTAATAGCGTAAATACGCTACTCCACGGGGGGAGTGACGTCTTTATTGTTCCGCGGTCCCGGGGGAATCGAGGGAAACTTAAGGTAACGAATTGGTGCGGGTACCCCGGCCGGTGCCCGGAGCGGCGGTCGTACGGGCGGTCGTACACGGTTGCGATTGTCGCCCGAGCAGGATCCGACAGTCATGTAAGGGTTGAGTGTCGTGCGGTCTGACAGGCTTTCTGATCACGTGACGTGATGCAAATTCACGGGAAAAACAGGATGTAATGGTCGCTTCGATCCGAATATGTCACCGCTAGTGGTCCCAGGCGGTTGTCGGGTGACTACTCGGAAGGTTGATCATGGCGGGGCCGGCGGTGTCGGCGGGCCGGGAGATCACCACGTTGGCGCCGGGAGTTCCGGTCGCCTTCCCGGGCGCCGTACCACCGGTACCCGCCGAGTCCGGCCTCCTGCCCGCGTTAGTTGTAGATCATCGGGTCTTCGGCGTGGAGACTCGGTTACCGAGGTTGTCCTTGTCGGCTCGGCCGGCCATTTCTCGGAGATTTCTGAACCGTGGGCTGCCTGCCCGTGAAGATGCGCCGGGCCGAGGTTCCGAAATCGTTCGTGCCAAACGTGAGCGCCACCCCGGCCGTGCGAATCTCGGGTGGGACGGGTCCGTCG
>NZ_CDWTNB010000028.1:11575-33903 GCF_977947065.1 Frankia sp. CgJB1 | reverse complement strand
GGGACGAGCCCAGTACCGGCGGGCGACCGAGGTCCATTCCGTGCTGATGTCCAGGCAGAGAAGTCGGCCGTCGGCGGGCAGGCCCCGGGCGATGCACAGCGCGGAATAGCCGGTGAAGGTACCGATCTCGACCGCGCGGCGCGGGGCGATCGAGGCCGTCAGGATGGTCAGGAACGTCCCCTGCTCGGCCGGTACCTGCATCTCCGCCTCGGGGAGCGCCGCCGTCACGGCGGAGAGTTCGTCGAGGATCGGATCCGGGGGTGAGCTGTGCTCCGTCAGATAGCTGTGGATCGGATCGGCCAGATAGGATGATTTCAATCTTTTGCCATTTTTTGCGCCTTCGCGGCGAAGCGTGCTGACGCCGGTTGCCGCGACGTCACGAAGCTTCTGTGCCGGACTTTTTACCATGATCAGTGGAACTCCATCCCTGGTGGCTCGGTTCGAAAATAACCGGCCCGGGACGCATTGCGGTTACGGACCGCTCCTCGGCTCGGAAAGAACCAGTAAAGATCATCTAGTGAATCGGGAGTCTGGTGGAACCGTTGCCCGGTCGCCACGGCCTGTCGTCGGCCATGGCGTGATCCGTCGTGACGTAATCCACTACTTCCAGTAGTTCGTGGATGGTTGCCGATGTCCGCCGAGGGCCCGGGCCGCCCGCGCCCCGGAGCCCGGCGCGGCCACGATGCGGGTGCCGCCCGCCGCGTCCACGAATCTCTGCGCGGGTGCCGGCCGGGCGGCCGTCGGTCTGGAGGTGTCCGGGGCAGGTCGAGGACGACGCACAGACCCCGGCTGGCACTCTCGGCCAGAGTGACCGTCCCGCCGTCGGCGGTCGCCAGGGCATGCACGATGGCGAGCCCGAGGCCGTTCCCGCGCCGATCGGCCCGGCCGGGCACCTCTCCTCAGCTGGTCGGCGCATCGCTGGTTGTCGCATCGCTGGTCGGCATTGAGGTTGGAGCTGAACCGGCGGAAGGCGGCGGCCCGCTGCTCGGCGCTCAGGCCGCGCCCGCTGTCGGCGACCGTGAGCCGCGCCATGCCTCCCGCCGTCCTGCTTCCCGCCATCCTGGTGCTCTGCGGCCCGGTGACGTCCATCTCGTCCATCTCGTCCGCGGTGCTCCCCGTCCCGAGACCCGCCTCCGCGGTGCCCCCGGCGCCCACCGGGCGTGGCTGGGCCGGTGGGTTCGTCCCGGACGCGACGCTGACCCGGCCGCCGGACGGGGTGGCCTCCAGCGCGTTGCTGAGGAGATTGTCGAGGATCTGCTCCAGGTGCCCCGGGGTGCACTGGACGACTTGGTCCGCGTCGACGTCGCAGGTCAGTGTCACTCCGGCGGCGGCTGCGACCGGTCGCCAGATCAGGCATCGTTCCTCGGCGACGACCGCGAGGGGGATCGGCTGGGTCGGGATCGGTGCATGCTCGGCCCGGGAGACCGCCAGCAGCCCGTCGACCATCCGGGAGAGCCGGTGCACCTCGACCAGGGTGCCCGCGACCTCGTCGGCGGTGTCCGCGTCCACGTCCTGTTGCAGCAGCTCCAAGCGCAGGCGCATCGCCGTCAGCGGGGTGCGGATCTGGTGGGAGACGTCGGCGAGGAACCGGCGCTGGCTGTCGACCAGTAACTGGAGCCGTCCCGCCATCGCGTCGAACGTCGTGGCAAGTTTGCGTGCCTCGGGCGGCCCACCGACGGCTCTGGCCCGGATCGTGAGATCGCCGGCACCGAGTTCGGTCGCCGCCTGCTCGAGCTGGAGCAGCGGCCGGCCCACCCAGCGGGCCAGCAGGATCGAGATCCCCAATGCGGCCAGTGCGACCAGGACGCCCGCGAGGGCGATCATCGTCCACCGGTGGATGATCGAGGCGCGCAGCCCGACATCGCTGCGCGCGACGGCCAGGATGCCGACCAGACCCTGCGCGTTGGACACCGGAGCAATAATGATCATCCGGTGTCGATTGGCCGCGTTCGGGTTGATGACCACGTTCTCCCGGCGGGCCCGATCCAGATCCCAGGCCATGATCGGGATGTCGTCCCCGGTGTCGGCCACGGGCGTACCGTTCGGGTCGAACAGCCGGAGCTCGTCCGGTGGCACGGCCGCACTGTCGCGTACGGCGGCGGGCAGCGGGGCCGCGCCGGCGGACAGCCGCCGCCACTTCACCTCGGCACAGTAGGCCTGCATCGCGGCCGTGAGCCGCAGGCTGAACAGCGCCTGGTCGTGGCGGGTGGCGTCGGAGCCCCATCGGGACGCACAGGCCGACGAGCAGCGCCGTCGTGAGCGCGAGCTGAGCGGCCAGGATGCGCCGGGTCATCGGAGGCACCGGGTCATCGGCCGAGGGGTGGCGCGCCCTGGTCACCGGGGATCGGATCGGCGTCGGGCGTCGGTGGCCTGCCCAGGCGGAAGCCGACCCCGTACACCGTCTCGATCAGTTCGGGAATCCCGAGCTTGCGGCGGATCGCGCCGATGTGTACGTCGAGGACTTTCGATGAGCCGAACCAGTCGCCCCAGACGGCGGTGAAGATCTCCCGTCGGGTCCGGACCCGGCCGGGATCGCGGGCCAGGAAGGCCAGCAAATCGTACTCCCGCGCCGTCACCTGGACCGGACGGCCGTCGACGGAGATCCGCCGGCTGCGCCGGTCGAGGACGAGCGGCCCGTGCCGGACCACGTCGGAGCCCTCACCGGTGGCCCGGACGGCGCGCCGCCGCACCGCCCGTATCCGGGCCAGCAGTTCGGCGAATCCGAATGGTTTGACCAGGTAGTCGTCGGAACCGAGGTCCAGGGCCTCGACCCGGTCCGCCTCGTCCCCCCGAGCCGTCACCACGATCACGGGGGTGTCCCCGCGCTCGCGGATGCGCCGGCACACCTCCGCGCCGTCGATGTCGGGCAGTCCCAGGTCCAGGAGCACAAGGTCGGGCGGGGACACGCCGTCGACCCGGACGAGCGCGGCCTCCCCGGTCCGCACCCGGTCGGCGGTGTAGCCGGCACGGTCCAGACCGCGCACGAGCTGGGTACCGAGGCCATCGTCGTCCTCGACTACCAGTACCCGGGCGCCGAGGGGGTCAGGATACCGCTGCAGGTCCGCTCCGTGTGCTCGAGAGCCGTTGCCTGCAGGCGTCGCCATAGCATGACAGTAGGCGGCACTGGGCGCGTCCGGCCGCCGGCCCCGCGGGTGCCACCGCGATTCCGCCGTCGCCAGCTCCGATTCCGTCAGTATCTACTCGTTTCGCAACGTCTGCCCATTTTGCCGGATCCAGCCCGGTCTCACCGGCTCGGCCGGCAGCGTGTCGCCGGACGACAGCGCGGCGAGGATTCCCTCGAGGGCGTGCCGGGGAAGATCGATCAGCCGGGCGGCTAGCAGGTCGGGATCGCGCGCGACCCGGGTCACGACGGCCCGGGCATCGCGCTGGGAGAGCGTGCGCCCCGAATCCTCCCGGACGATCCGGATGAGCCCGTCCCGCCAGACGTTGCCGATCTTGCCGTGCGGGCGGTCCAGCAGCCACCGGGCGAGCCGGTCGGCGGAGCCAAGCGCCGCCGGGTCGACGGCCGTGAACGTCACGAGCCGCAGGTCCCCGAGATCCCGGGCGGGGGTGGCGGTCCACTTCGCCCGCAGCTGCCGCAGCGGGTCACCCTGGGCCCGCCGGCGGCGGACGCCCAGATCGGGGTGATCGGAAGAGACGACGACGGCGAGCCGGTCCGCGTTGACCGCCAGGAGGAGCCTGGTCAGCCAGGGGCCCGGATCGTCCGACAGGTCGGTGGCCACGCTGACCGTTCCGTCCTCGGTCGAGGCGCCGGGCCCGGTCGAGGCGAACGCGGGCAGCCCCCGGTCGAACACGGTCGCGAGACGCACGTGGACCGCGTCGACCTCCCGCCGCTCGCCAACGAACACGGCGCGGCCCGCCGGTCCGGTGGCGAGGAAGGCGGCCACCGCGTCGAGGACCGGGGCGGTCAGGCGCGTCGGCCGGCTCTGCGTGGACTGCCGGCCCCGGGTGTAGATGGCGGCCGTCGCGGTTGTGGCCGCCGTGGCCGAGCGGTCCAGCTGCTTCCAGGTGGTCGGGGTCGGCTGGCAGACGTACATGTCGGCTCTGGCACCCACCGCCTCCGCGCCCTCGTAGACGTGGAAGCCTGGCCAGATGGCCTCGAACACGAAGCCCTGATCGATCAGCGCCCGCTGCACCTTCCAACCCAGCGTCGGTACCCGGTCGCTGAACCCGTAAGCCAGCAGGACGCGACCATGCTCGCGGTCCGCGAGACCCTGCGCACCGCGCCCGGTGAACAACGCCACGCCCTCCGGGGTGTAGGGCGGATCGGTGAACGCCAGATCGGCCGTGCCCACCACCGCCGGCGGCAGGCCGAAGCGCAGGTCGGCGTAGAGGCACCACAGCCGGACGCCCAACGACCGGGCCGAGCTGTCCAGGTAGGCGAGCAGCTCGTCGTCGATGTCGACGACGGTCACGGTGAGCCCGTCAATCAGCGAGACCGCAGCCAGCGAGGTGAGATCATGATCACCTATGCACAGCAGATGCGCGCCGCGCAGGTCGTAACGCGTCTGCAGCCAGCCGGCCCGGCGCACGACGGTCGTCGCTGTCGCGGGCACGTGATCGAGATCGGCCCGTGGTCGGGGCGCGGCAGCGATGAGATCATGCATGGTCGTGACCAGCGGGCCGTGGCGGGCGATCACGGTGGCGAGGGGATCGAGTGGGGTCTGCCCGTTCAGCTCGTCATAACGGATCAGGCCGCGGTAGCGGTCGATCGACGCCGGGCGCAGCACGTGACGCCCGTCGGGGCCGGTCCGCAGATCGTCGCCGAGGCTGGCGAGGATCTCCTCCATGCTCCGCCGGGGCAGGCCCGAACTCTGGACCAGCTGGCGCAGGGTGCGTGGCTGCTCGGTCAGCGCCGCCACCGCCGCGCGAGGCGCCCGGGCATGCACCCGGTAGCCCGCCAGCAGGATCGCCAACGACTCGCCGGATTCGGCCGGATCACCCGGCGCCCGGCCCGGGTGATCCGGCCCTGACAGGGGATGTAGAGGGGACACGCAACCAGCCTTGCACCTCCGGCGGACCTGCGATTCTACCGGTCCCGCCGAGGCCAGCTAATCTCTATACCGTGCTCAGAAGGTATACCGTGCTCAGAAGGCTTGATCTGCGTGGCGCGGTGCCTGCCGCAGCCGAGATCCGGCGGCTACTGCCGCGGGCCGCGGTCGACGTCGACGTCGCTGTCGATGCGGTCCGGCCGGTTTGTGCGGACGTGCGGGACCGTGGCGACGCGGCCGTCCTCGCCGCCGCGGAGCGGTTCGACGGGGTCCGCCCGCCGAGCCTGCGGGTGCCCGCCCAGGTTCTCGCCGCCGCCGCGGATGCCCTGGATCCGGCCGTGCACGACGCGCTGACCGAGGCGATCCGCCGGACCCGGCTGGTGCACCGTGCGCAGCTGCGGGAGCCGGTGGCGATCGAGGTCGCGCCCGGTACCACGGTGACGCAGCGATGGGTGCCGGTGGAGCGGGTCGGCCTGTACGTGCCGGGCGGGCGGGTCGCTTACCCCAGCAGCGTCGTGATGAACGTCGTGCCCGCTCAGGAGGCCGGGGTCGGCTCGCTCGCGGTCTTCTCCCCGCCGCAGAAGGACAACGGCGGGCTGCCGCACCCGGTGGTCCTCGCCGCCTGCGCGTTGCTCGGTGTCGAGGAGGTCTACGCGGCCGGCGGAGCCCAGGCCGTGGCGATGGCCGCCTACGGGACCGCGAGCTGCCCGCCGGTCGATGTGATCACCGGGCCCGGCAACATTTACGTCACGGCGGCCAAGCGCCTGCTGCGCGGGGTTGTCGGGGTGGACGCCGAGGCGGGCCCGACCGAGGTCGCGATCCTCGCCGACGCCACCGCGGATCCGGCCTTCGTCGCCGCCGACCTCATCGCCCAGGCCGAGCACGACCCGATGGCCGCCTGCCTGCTGATCACTCCGTCGGTGGAGCTCGCCGACGGGGTCGACGTCGAGCTCGGCAAGCAGGTGCCCGCCACCCGCTCCCGGTGGCGGGTGGCGGAGTCGCTCGCCGGCCAGGGGGCGGTCGCGCTCGTCGCGGACGTTGACGCGGGTCTCGCGGTGGCGGACGGCTGGGCCGCCGAGCACCTGGAGATCCACACCACGGGCGCCGCCGCGGTCGCCGCCCGGGTGCGCCACGCCGGAGCGGTCTTCGTTGGCGACTACGCTCCCGTCCCGCTCGGCGACTACCTCGCCGGGTCCAACCACGTCCTGCCCACCGGCGGCACCGCCCGGCATTCCGGCGGTCTGGCGGTCACCACCTTCCAACGTCAGGTCCAGATGGTCGAGTGCACGCGGGAGGGGCTCGCCGCCGTCGCCCCGCGTATCGCCGCGCTCGGCGGGGCAGAGGACCTCACAGCTCACGTCGACGCGGTGGAGGTTCGACTCCGATGACATTCAAAGCGGCCGGGAGCGGTGTCGAGGACCGGCCGTGGCGCCCGTGGGACGCCGACGGCCTGCCGCTGCGCGACAGCCTGCGCGGGCTCTCGCCCTACGGCGCTCCGCAGCTCGACGTGCCGGTGCGGCTCAACACCAACGAGAACCCGCACCCGCCGTCGGCCGGGCTGGTCGACGCCCTCGGCAAGGCCGCGGCCCTCGTCGCCACCGAGGCGAACCGCTATCCCGACCGGGACGCCGAGGCGCTGCGTGCCGACCTCGCCTACTACCTGACACCCGATGCCGGCTTCGGCGTGCACACCAGCCAGGTCTGGGCCGCCAACGGCTCCAACGAGATCTTCCAGCAGCTCCTCCAGGCGTTCGGCGGGCCCGGTCGGGTGGCGCTCGGGTTCGAGCCGTCCTACTCGATGCACCGCCTCATCGCGCTGGCCACCGCCACCGAGTGGGTGGCCGGGGAGCGGGCGGAGGACTTCACGCTCTCCCCGGCCGCGGTCACCGACGCGATCGCCCGGCACCGACCTGCCCTGGTCTTCCTCTGCTCGCCGAACAATCCGACGGGCACGGCCCTGCCGCCCGAGGTCGTCGTCGCCGCCTGTGAGGCGGTGGAGGCCACCGGCAGCGGTATGGTCATCGTCGACGAGGCCTACGCCGAGTTCCGGCGGGCCGGCGTGCCCAGCACGCTGACGCTGCTGCCCCGTCATCCGCGGCTCGTCGTCACCCGGACGATGAGCAAGGCGTTCGCGCTGGCCGGTGCCCGGGTGGGCTATCTCGCAGCGCACCCCGCCGTGGTGGGCGCGCTGCACCTGGTGCGGCTGCCTTACCATCTGTCGAGCTTCACCCAGGCCGTCGCGCGCACGGCGCTCGCGCATGCCGACGAGCTGCTCGGCACGGTGGAGGCGGTCAAGGCCCAGCGCGACCGCATCGTCCGGGAGCTGCCGGCGCTCGGTCTGCGGCTGGCTCCGAGCGATGCCAACTTCGTGTTCTTCGGCCGGTTCGCTGATCAGCGGGCGGTGTGGCAGAGCCTGTTGGACGCGGGGGTGCTGGTCCGCGACGTCGGTCTGACCGGCTGGCTGCGGGTCACCGCCGGGCTGCCGAACGAGGTGGACGCGTTTCTCGGGGCGCTGGGCAGAACCCTCACCGGCAGCGTCATCGGCGCGGACGGTGTCATCAGCCTCGCTACCGCCTGAGCCCCTGGCACGGCCTGAGCGCCCTGGAACGGCCTGAGCCCCTGGCACGGCTTGAGACCTACAGAGACCGAGGAAGCCCCCGATGGCACGCACCGCGCGAATCGAACGCAAGACGTTGGAGTCGGACGTCCTGGTCGAGCTCGACCTCGATGGGACGGGAATCTCCTCGTCGGACACCGGCGTCCCGTTCTTCGACCACATGCTGTCCCAGCTCGGCAAGCACGGCGGGTTCGACCTCACCGTGCGTACCCGGGGGGATCTGCACATCGACGCCCACCACACCGTCGAGGACACCTCGATCGCCTTCGGGTCCGCCCTGCGCGAGGCGCTCGGCGACAAGGCGGGTATCCGCCGGTTCGGGGATGCCACCGTCCCGCTGGACGAGGCGCTCGCCCAGGCCGCCGTCGACCTGTCCGGCCGGCCGTACTGCGTGCACGCCGAACCGGATCTCGTCGGGATGATCGGAACTTACGACACGACGCTGACCCGGCACATCTTCGAGTCGATCACCGCGTCCGCCCGGATCGCGCTGCACGTGCGGGTGCTGTCCGGCCGCAACGCCCATCACGTGGTCGAGGCCCAGTTCAAGGCGGTCGCGCGGGCCCTGCGCGACGCGGTGGCGCTCGACGCCCGCGTCGCCGGGATACCCTCCACGAAAGGTGTGCTGTGACCGGAGACGGACCCGGCAGGCGTCCCCGGGTGGTCGTCCTGGACTACGGCTCGGGAAACCTGCGGTCGGCCGAGCGCGCGCTCGCCCGAGTCGGCGCCGACGTGACGGTGACCGCGGATCTTGACGTGGCCCGCGGCGCCGCGGGCCTGGTCGTACCGGGCGTGGGCGCCTATGCGGCCTGTATGGCAGGCATCGGCGCCGTGGGCGCCGCGCCCGTGGCGCGGGAGCGGGTAGCGGCGGGACGGCCCGTGCTCGGGATCTGCGTCGGGATGCAGGTGCTGTACGAGCTCGGTGACGAGCACGGGGTGCGGACGGCCGGGCTCGGTGTGATCCCTGGCGAGGTCCGCCGGCTCGCCGCCGATATCCTGCCGCACATGGGCTGGAACACTGTGGCGCCGCCCGCCGGATCGATCCTGTTCTCCGGGCTGCCCGCGGACACACGGTTCTACTTTGTCCACTCGTATGCGGCGAAGGCCGATCCGGCCGCCGGGGACACCGTGGGGGAGCACGGCGAGCCGTTTGCCGCCGCCGTCGAGCGGGGTGCGCTCGCCGCGACCCAGTTCCACCCGGAGAAGTCCGGGGATGCCGGGGCGCACCTGCTGGCGAACTGGCTCGGCAGCCTGTCCTGAGTAAGCCCTGTCCTGGGTGAGCGTGAACGCGAGGGCGGATGTCCCGTAATAGAGCGGCTCCAGCGCCCCGCTGGACCGTAGGGTGGCCGATGTGACGCTTACTCTGCTGCCCGCCGTGGACGTGGCCGACGGCAGGGCCGTTCGACTTGTCCAGGGTGAGGCCGGTTCCGAGACCTCGTACGGCGACCCGCGGGAAGCGGCGCTGACCTGGCAGCGCGACGGCGCCGAGTGGATCCACCTGGTCGATCTCGACGCTGCCTTCGGCCGGGGGTCGAATCGGGAGCTCATCGCCGAGGTGGTAGGCGCGGTGGGCGTGGCCGTCGAGCTCTCCGGCGGCATCCGCGACGACGCCTCGCTCGACGCGGCGCTGGCCACCGGCGCGGCCCGGGTCAACATCGGTACGGCCGCGCTCGAGGATCCCGCCTGGGTCCGCCGGGCCATCGACCGGGTCGGCGACCGTATCGCGGTCGGTCTCGATGTCCGGGGGACCACGCTGTCGGCCCGGGGCTGGACGCGGGACGGCGGAGAGCTGTTCGATGTGCTCGCCCGCCTCGACGCCGATGGCTGCGCCCGGTACGTGGTGACGGACGTGCGCCGGGACGGCACGCTCACCGGGCCGAACGTCGAGCTCCTGCGCTCCGTGACCGCGGCCACCAGCCGGCCGGTGGTCGCCAGCGGCGGCGTGGCCACGCTCGACGACCTCACCGCGATCGCCGCGGTGCCCGGAGTGGAGGGCGCGATCATCGGCAAGGCGCTCTACGCCGGCGCCTTCACGCTGCCCGAGGCCCTGGCCGTCGCCGGGAACGCTGGGAACGCGGGGAAGGCCGTGACCCCGTGACGGCTCCCCGCCGGCGCTGGTCTTCCCGCCGGCTTCCTTGCCTGTCCAGAGGGTTCTGTGCCCGAAAAATCCCTCTGGATAGGCAAGGGAACGGGTGTGCGGGTGCGGTGGGTCGATGAGCGTCGCGGTCCGGGTGATTCCCTGCCTCGACGTCGACGCCGGCCGGGTCGTGAAGGGCGTGAACTTCACGGACCTGCGCGATGCCGGCGACCCGGTCGAGATGGCGCGCCTCTACGACGCCGAGGGTGCCGACGAGCTGACGTTCCTCGACATCACCGCGTCTAGCGGCGATCGGGAGACCACCTACGACATCGTGCGGCGAACCGCCGAACAGGTGTTCATCCCGCTGACCGTGGGTGGCGGGGTTCGCTCGGTCGACGACGTGAACCGCCTGCTGCGGGCGGGGGCCGACAAGGTCGGCATCAACACGGCGGCGGTGGCCCGGCCCGAGTTGGTGCGCGAGTGCGCCCATCGGTTCGGTAACCAGTGCATCGTCATCTCGGTGGACGCCCGGCGCTCACCCGGTCCCGGCGGCCCGCGCTTCGAGGTCACGACGCACGGCGGCCGCAAGGGCACCGGCATCGACGCGGTGGCCTGGACGGTGCGGGTGGTTGAGCTCGGCGCCGGGGAGATCCTGCTCAACTCGATGGACGCCGACGGCACACGGGACGGCTACGACCTGGAGATGATCTCTGCGGTGCGTGCCGAGGTCGACGTCCCGGTGATCGCCAGCGGCGGGGCCGGCGACCTGGCCCACTTCGTGCCAGCGATCGGCGCGGGCGCGGACGCGGTGCTCGCGGCGAGCGTGTTCCACTTCGGGCAGCTGCGCATCGGCGAGGTGAAGACGGCGCTGCGGGGCGCGGGCGTACCTGTGCGCCGATAGAGGGTAACTGTGTCCAAGCGTGCGGCTGTTCGTCCTCACCGTCGCCACCACGAGCGCCGATCCCCGGATGGAGGCGGCGATCCTCGCCGGGCTGCGGCAACGCGCCGGCGCCTCGACCGTCGTCGTCGTGGGCGCTGGGCGGATCGTCCAGCGCGGTCCGCACCGGGATCTGATCGCGATGCGCGGCGTGTACCAGCGCCTGCACCGGTCCTGGGCGGCGGGGGTCGGGACGGGACCGGCGGGCGGCCCGTCGGCCGATGCCGGCACTGCTGCGGCGCCGGGCGCGAGCAGCGCGAGCAGAATAGTGGGGTGACCGTTCGCCCTTCTGCTCTGGATCCCGCCATCGCCCGTAGGCTGCGCCGCGACGACGCGGGCCTGTTCCCCGCCGTCGCCCAGCAGTACGACACCGGCGAGGTGCTGATGCTCGGGTGGATGGACGACGAGGCGCTGCACCGGACCCTCACCACGGGCCGGGCCACGTACTGGAGCCGCAGCCGCGCGGAGTACTGGGTCAAGGGGGAGACCAGCGGGCACCGGCAATGGGTGCGGTCGGTCGCGCTCGACTGCGACGGGGACACCGTCCTC
The DNA here is from genome assembly GCF_977947065.1 of Frankia sp. CgJB1. Taxonomy (NCBI): domain Bacteria; kingdom Bacillati; phylum Actinomycetota; class Actinomycetes; order Frankiales; family Frankiaceae; genus Frankia; species Frankia sp. CgJB1. The sequence goes on along the minus strand of NZ_CDWTNB010000028.1, from coordinate 22,708 downwards.
GTCCGGGTGGACCAGGTGGGCCCGGCTTGCCACACGGGCACGCGGACCTGCTTCGACGACGATCTTCTGCCCACGGCGACCGCCGAGGCCACGGATACTGCCCGGCCCCGCGACCTCTCCGGTGCCGCCAGCGTTTCCGGTGCCGCCGGTGACCCCGTCAGCGCGAGCAAGGCCGGCGCGGACAAGGCCGGCGCGGACCGATGACGACCGGGCAGATTATCCCCAGCCGGGAGGAGTTCCGGGCCGCGGCGGCGGCGCATCCGGTCGTCGCCGTCACCCGCCGGCTGCTTGCCGACGGGGAGACACCCGTCGGCGTCTACCGCAAGCTCGCCGGCGGCTCCGGGACGTTCCTGCTGGAATCGGCGGAGCACGGCGGGATGTGGTCGCGATATTCGTTCATCGGTGTGCGGGCCGCGGCGACGCTGACCGAGCGCGACGGGCAGGCGGTGTGGGTGGACGGTGCGCCGCCTCCCGGGGTGCCGGTCGACGGTGACCCGCTCGACATCCTGCGCGCGGTGGAGAGCACTCTGCAGGCCTCGAACAGCCCACAGGCCCCTCCGCTCATGGGTGGCCTGGTCGGCTATCTCGGCTACGACATCGTGCGTCGCATCGAGCGGCTCCCCGCGCACGCCATCGACGACCTCGGCCTTCCCGAGCTGCGTATGCTGCTCACCACCGATCTCGCCGTGCTGGACCATCGGGACGGTTCCTGCCTGCTGGTGGCCAACGTCTTCACCGGCTGCGGGAGTGGTGCCGGTGACGCAGGCGCCACCGGTGGGGATGCAGACACCGCCGCACACCCGGCCGGGATCGACCTGGACGCCGCCTACGACGACGCGGTGGCCCGGCTGGAGGCCATGACCAGCGATCTCGCGAAGTGGAACGAGCCGACCGTGGCGACCACGGCGGGCACCGCTGCGGGGGTCGGCGACTTCGTCTCCGCCACGCCTCCCGGTGCCTTCCAGACCGCGGTCGAGCGGGCCATCGAGGAGATCCGCGCCGGCGAGTGCTTCCAGATCGTCGTCTCGCAGCGCTTCGAACGGCGGACGACCGCGGATGCGCTCGACGTCTACCGGGTGCTGCGGACCTCGAATCCAAGTCCCTATATGTACCTGCTGCGCTTCGCCGACCACGACGTCGTCGGATCCTCCCCGGAGGCGCACGTCAAGGTCACCGGCCGCCGGGCGTTGCTGCATCCCATCGCGGGCAGCCGGCCCCGGGGAGCCACTCCCGAACAGGACGCCGAGCTTGCGGCGGAGCTTCTCGCGGACCCGAAGGAACGCTCCGAGCACGTGATGCTGGTCGACCTGGTCCGCAACGACCTCGGGCGGGTCTGCAATCCCGGTTCGGTCCGGGTCGTCGAGTTCGCGGCCATCGAACGGTTCTCGCACATCATGCACATCGTCTCCACGGTGATCGGTGAGGTGGCCCCGGACCGCAGCGCCGTGGACGTGCTGGCAGCGACGTTTCCGGCGGGGACGCTCTCGGGGGCGCCCAAGGTGCGGGCGATGGAGGTCATCGACGAGCTGGAGCCGACTCGGCGGGGCCTGTACGGGGGCGTGGTCGGCTACCTGGACTTCGGCGGTGATCTGGACACCGCGATCGCGATCCGTACCACGGTGATGCGCGACGACATGGCCTATGTCCAGGCCGGAGCCGGCATCGTCGCGGATTCCGATCCCGACACCGAGGATCTGGAAAGCCGCGCGAAGGCCGCCGCCGTCCTGCGCGCCGTCGAGGTCGCCGAGTCGTTGCGACCGCCGTCATGACGGCCGCGGGGTCCCCCTCCGCGGGGCGCCCATCCTCCCCGCGCGACCGAGCCGGCACCGCGGAGCCGCCTTCGCCGGGCCACCCTCCCGGGGGCGATGTGCACGCGGCCGAGGCGATGCGACGCGGCCACCGGGAACGCACCCTCGCGGTGTTGGGATGTCTGCTCGGTGCCGGCGTCGTGCTCGTGTCGGGCGGTGCGACCTGGGTGTCCGCCCGGGTGAGCGTGCCCCGCGGTGGGGCGGACGGCGGCGCCGTCGCGGCGCCACTCGCCGTGCACTGGACCGGCGGGGCGCTTGCCTCGCCGGCGACCGCTCTCGCCCTGATCGGGCTTGCCGCGGCCGTGGCGATCGTGGCCACCCGGCGCCTCGGGCGGCCGGTCATCGGTGTGCTCATCGCGGCCGCCGGGGTCGGCATCGCCTACGTGGCCGGACGCATCGGCTGGGATCCACTCCCGACGCTGCGCGAGACCGATCAGGTCCGCCAGCTCGTGCCCGGTGGCCAGGCGCGGATCGATGACGTCAGCCAGACGATCGCTCCCTGGCTGTCGTTCGCGGGCGGGCTGCTGCTCATCCTCGTCGGCGCCCTCGTCGTCCTGCGCGGCCGGTCATGGCCCGCGATGTCCGGCCGCTACCAGGCCCGCGATGCCACTCCGGCCGACGCCTGGGACGCGATCGAGCGGGGCCACGACCCGACCTGATCACCTGGCGTCTCCGCGGCGCCCGGCCCGGCGGGCCGGCCAGCCGGAACCGGGAGCGCCACCGGCCAGCGGGTCGGCGGGCGCCAAGTCCGCGGGTGGGAGGTCGGGAAACGGGTCGACCAGCTCCGCGAGAGCCAGTGCCCGGCGGTCCAGGTCGGCTTCGAGCATCATCATGACGGCGTCCATCCGGATCAGGCAGCGGGACAGCTCGTCGAGCTGCTCGGCGAGCTCGGGCTCGAGGCGGGGCCGCGGGTGCGCGCCTGGGGCGTCGCGCGCCGCGGGCACCCGGGCGGCGCTGAGGGGGGCGAGATGCGGCGGATGTCCATCGGAACTCTCCTTGGTATCCCTTGATATCGAACTCATGTTCGACTATAGGGGGTGCCGGCGATCGACGCCAGCCCGCCACGCCGTCCCTGGGGCGCTGCCCGGGTCCGCCCGAGGATTCGGTCCGTTCGAGGGTCCGGTCCGTTCGAGGACATGTGCGGCGTGCCATGCGTGTTTCCGGTCGGCGAAGGCGCGGCGGTCCCGAGCGTGCGCGCCGCGGCCGCCGATCCCGAGAACCTGCCGCCGATCCCGAGAACCTGTCGTGCGGCCGCCCGGATCTCGTGATGCCGTTGCCCGGCGACCGAGGTGGTAACCCGGTTGTGCCTCTGCGCACGGTGGTTCACCGGACTCGTCGCGTCACTCTGTCAACGGGCTCACGACGCAAGATCGATTGCAGATCGTAGCTGATCGGTGTAGGCGGATCCGAAGTGGCTGACGGTGCAGTCTCCGTGAAGATGGGTGTGTTCGGGTCGCTACCCGATTCCTCACGGGAAACTCAACTATGTGGAGTTATGGATCGTAGCCGCATGTGGGGGTGCCGGGCTCACCGTGCCTGCCTGGCCTACCATCGGCGGCATGACCGCGACAGTCGCGAGCGCGGGGCGATGAGCGTTCTCGCCGAGATCCTCGACGGGGTCGGGATCGATCTTGCCGCCCGCGAGCAACAGACCTCTCTGGCAGATCTCAAGCGGCGGGTGGAACGCGTTCCCGACCCGAAGGACGCGCTAGCCGTCTTCCGGGACTCCCGGGTCTCGGTGATTGCCGAGGTGAAGCGCCGTTCCCCCTCGAAGGGGGAGCTGGCGGCCATCACCGACCCCGCTGCCCTCGCCACCGAGTACGAGGCGGCGGGCGCCGCCGCGGTGAGTGTCCTGACCGAGCAACGGCGCTTCGGCGGCTCCCTGGCCGACCTCGATGCCGTGCGTCGCGCGGTGGACGTCCCGCTGCTGCGCAAGGACTTCATCGTGTCGCCCTACCAGGTCTTCGAGGCCCGGGCGCACGGGGCGGACATCGTCCTGCTCATCGTCGCGGCACTGGACCAGCCGCGACTCGTCGGCCTGCACGAGCGGATCGAGTCCCTGGGCATGACGGCGCTGGTCGAGGTGCACGACGAGGCGGAGATGGTGCGGGCGATGGACGCCGGCGCCCGACTGGTCGGGGTGAACGCCCGCGACCTGCACACGCTGAAGATCGATCGGAGCACCTTCGCCCGGCTCGTGCCGATGGTGCCCCCGGGAGTGCTCGCGGTCGCCGAGTCCGGCATCCGGGGGCCGCACGATCTGCTCGCCTACGCCGCCGCGGGGGCAGACGTGGTACTGGTCGGCGAGGCGGCCGTCACCGGCGATCCCCGTCAGACGGTCGCCGATCTGGTGGCGGCCGGCGCGCACCCGGCGGCCCGGATCGGGCGCTGAGGCCGTCGGCGCCCGTGCCCCGGTAGCCGGGGGCTCGGCCCTATACAGTCGCACCGTGACCATCCGAACCGCTGCCGAGTCAGTTCGCCCCGCGGCCGCCGGAACCGGGACGCCGTCGAGCTCCGGTCCGGCCCGTCTGGACGCGTCGAGCTGGCAGGCGTTCCCCGACTCCTCGGGGCACTTCGGGCGTTTCGGTGGTCGCTTTGTCCCCGAGGCCCTCATGGCAGCGCTGGACGAGCTCACCGCGGCCTACGCGGCGGCCAGGGTGGATCCCGGCTTCACCGCGGAACTGGACGAGCTGCTGGCGAGCTACGCGGGCCGGCCCACTCCGCTCACCGACACCCACCGGCTCACCGCGCACGTTGGCGGTGCCCGCATCCTGCTCAAGCGTGAGGACCTCGCGCACACCGGTTCCCACAAGATCAATAATGTCCTCGGGCAGTGCCTGCTGACCCGGCGGATGGGCAAGACCCGGGTCATCGCCGAGACCGGAGCCGGTCAGCACGGTGTTGCCACGGCCACCGCCTGCGCCCTGCTCGGCCTGGACTGCGTCGTCTACATGGGCGAGGAGGACACCCGCCGGCAGGCCCTCAACGTCGCCCGGATGCGCCTGCTCGGCGCCGAGGTCGTCGCGGTCACGTCCGGCAGCCGAACGTTGAAGGACGCCATCAACGAGGCCATGCGCGACTGGGTGGCCACCGTTGGCACGACCCACTACTGCATCGGGTCGGTGATGGGCCCGCACCCGTTCCCGATGCTGGTCCGCGATTTCCAGCGGATCATCGGGGTCGAGGCCCGCGCCCAGGTGCTCGACCGTGTCGGCCGGCTGCCCGACGCCGTCGTCGCCTGCGTCGGTGGCGGCTCGAACGCGATGGGCATCTTCCACCCGTTCATCCCCGACGTCGAGGTCGCGCTGATCGGCTGCGAGGCCGGGGGGGACGGGGTCACCACCGGTCGGCACGCCGCGGCGATCGCCGGCGGTTCCGCGGGCGTGCTGCACGGCATGCGGACGTTCCTGCTGCAGGACGAGTTCGGGCAGACCCAGGTCTCCCACTCGATCTCGGCGGGTCTGGACTACCCCGGCATCGGCCCCGAACATGCCCTGCTGCACGAGACTGGTCGGGCGAGCTATCGGGTCGTGGACGACACCGCCGCGATGGAGGCGCTCGCGCTGGTGGCCCGTACCGAGGGCATCCTGGTCGCGATCGAGAGCGCGCACGCCTTCGCGGGTGCCCTCGACGTCGCCCGGGAGCTCGGTCCGGGCGCGGTCGTCGTCGTCAACTGCTCCGGTCGGGGGGACAAGGACGTCGACACCGCCGCCCGCTGGTTCGACCTCCTAGACGAGGCCGATGCCGGCAGGGGCCGGCCTGAGGGAGGACCCTGAGGGACCCTGCCTCGGGACCGACGCAACCAAAGACAGGACACATCGGCCCTCGGGCCCGACGGAACGGACGCACGGTGCAGAGTCGGTTGGACGCAGTGTTCGCGGCGGCCCGCGAGGAGGGGCGGTCGGTGCTGGTCGGCTATCTGCCCGCGGGATTCCCGACGGTGGACGGGGCGATCGAGGCCATGCGGGCCATGGTGGCGGCGGGAGTCGACGTCGTCGAGGTCGGCCTGCCCTACTCCGACCCCACCATGGACGGTCCGGTGATCCAGGATGCGGCGGATGCGGCCCTGCGCGGCGGGGTCACGACGCAGGACGTGATCCGCACCGTCGAGGCCGTCGCCGCGACGGGGGCCCCGACTCTGGTCATGTCCTACTGGAACCCGATCGACCGCTACGACGCGGCCGCGTTCGCGGCCGATCTCGCCGCTGCCGGGGGCGCCGGGGCGATCACTCCGGACCTGCCGCCCGAAGAGGCCGGGCCCTGGCTCGACGCGTGCGCCGCGCACGGCCTGGCCCCGGTGTTCCTCGTCGCTCCCAGCTCCTCGGACACCCGCCTCCGGCTGGTCGCCGGCGTCGCGCGCGGCTTTGTCTACGCCGCCTCGCTGATGGGTGTCACCGGGACCCGGGCGGCGGTCGGCGAGCGGGCGGCCGATCTGGTCGCCCGGGTGCGGGCCGCCACCGAGCTCCCGGTGGCGGTGGGGCTCGGGGTGAGCACCGCGGCGCAGGCCGCCGAGGTCGCGGGCTTCGCCGACGGTGTGATCGTCGGCTCCGCGCTGGTGAAGGTCCTGCTCGAGGCGGAACGTTCCGGAGCCGGCGCCTCAGCGGGCCTCGCCGGAATCCGTCGGCTCGCCGCGGAACTCGCCGGAGGGGTGCGCGCTCCCGTCCCGGCGTGAACTCCCGGCCGTCCCGGCCCAGCCGTCACAGCTGTCGCCCACATCTATCGCCGCCTATACCACCCCGCTGCGCACCGAGTGGGACACGTGGCTGTGCGACACGTGGCCGGACTACCCCGCGCGTGATGGACGGGTCCACGGGATAGCCTGGCAACCGTGGTTCTTGCCGCTATTCCCAGCCCATCGCGTGGCGTGGTGTATCTCGGGCCGGTGCCGCTGCGCGCCTACGCCCTGATGATCATTATTAGCATCTTCGTCGCCGTATTCGTGACGGGAAGAAGGCTGCGCGCCCGCGGCATGGATCCCATGGTGGCCAGCGAGGTCGCCTACTGGGCCGTCCCGTTCGGCATCGTCGGCGCCCGTGTCTACCACGTGGTCAGCACCCCGGACGCCTACTTCGGCCGGGACGGCAACGTGCTGGACGTCATCAAGATCTGGAACGGCGGGCTGGGTATCTGGGGCGCCATCGCGGGCGGGGCGTTCGGCGCGTGGCTGGCGACCCGGCGCTACGGCATCAGCCTCGCCCTGTTCGGCGACGCCGCGGCGCCGGGCATCATCCTCGCCCAGGCGATCGGACGCTGGGGCAACTGGTTCAACCAGGAGCTGTACGGCAAGGCGAGCACCCTGCCCTGGGCGGTGCGCATCGACGAGAAGCACCAGATCATCCCCGGTGTGTCCACCTACCAGCCGACCTTCCTCTACGAGTTCCTGTGGAACCTGGTGGTGGCCGGGATCCTGTTGGTCGTCGATCGACGGCACCGGCTCAGCCGCGGCAAGCTGTTCTACCTCTACGTCGCGCTCTACACGTTCGGCCGGTTGTGGATCGAGATGCTGCGCATCGACACGGCGAACCAGATCCTCGGGCTGCGGGTCAACGTCTGGACCTCGATCGTCGTCTGTCTGGGGGCGTTGCTGGCGCTGGCGGTCACCCGCCGTCCCGTGGACCCGAATCTGTCCAGGGAGGAGCAGGAGGCCCTCGGGATCGCCCGTTCCCGGCCCGCGACGCGGTCCACGGTGACGACCGCCGGTGCCGGTGCCGCCGACCAGCGAGCGGCCGGTCCCGATCTGGCCGCTCTCGACTCGGCCGGTCCCGATCCGGCCGATCCCGATCCGGCCGATCCCGGTTCCGCCGGGTCGGTACCCGCCGCCGCGGTGCCCGACGACTCCGGGCCGACCGCCACCACTGCCGCCACTGCCGCCACTGCCGTACCGGCTGGTTCGCAGCAGCAGAGCCGCGGCCTGGCAACGAGATTGCCGGCGAGCGGTGGGCACACGTCGGCCGTTCCGCCGGAGGAGCCGCAGACGCCCTGATGAGACGCCGTCTCCGGCGGGGCCCCGGGCGTCGGCCGGACCGTCGGCCTTCCCCTACTCGTAGTGACCGAGGCCGGGTGGGGAGGTATGACGTCATCTGGCGGTGATTTCCTGGACATATTTGATCACGGCGCATGAGCGGGTCGCGTGGCACACTCGGTAGAGACACGGGGCGCCGGGCCAGCGCCGCCGTGCCGTCACACCACTCGGACAGCGTCGTCCGCACCCCCTTCAGCCCCTGAAGATGGACAGGACTTCGCCGGATGCCGAGTGCGCAAGGTCTTTACGACCCCACCTTCGAACACGACGCCTGTGGCGTCGGCTTCGTCGTCGATGTACACGGCAGGCGCAGTCACGAGCTGGTCGAGCAGGGCCTGACCGTGCTGCGTAACCTCGACCACCGGGGTGCCTCGGGCAGCGACCCGGACACCGGCGACGGAGCCGGCATCCTGGTGCAGGTCCCCGATCTGTTCCTGCGTGACGTCGTCGACTTCGCGCTGCCCGCCCCGGGGCGTTACGCCGTCGGGATCGCCTGCCTGCCGCAGGTCTCGGGGGAGCGGGACGACGCCGTGCGCACCATCAGCCGCATCGTCCGCCAGGAGGGGCTGCGGGTCCTCGGCTGGCGTGAGGTGCCGGTCGTCAGCCACATCGTCGGGCACGCGGCCCACGAGGTTGAGCCGCGGATGCGGCAGCTGTTCCTCGCATTGCCCGGCAGTCTGCCCGCCGCCGGTCCGGTTGAGGGCGGCGCGGGAGACGGGTTCGACCAGGCCGACCTCGAACGCCGGGCGTTCTGCGCCCGCAAGCGGATCCGCCGGGAGACCGGCGTCTACCTGGCGTCGCTGTCGTCACGGACCCTGGTCTACAAGGGGATGCTCACCACCCACCAGCTCTCGGCCTACTTCCCGGACCTCGACGACCCCCGGTTCGCCAGTGCCATCGCGCTGGTGCACAGCCGGTTCTCCACGAACACCTTCCCGAGCTGGCCGCTGGCGCACCCGTACCGGTTCGTCGCCCACAACGGGGAGATCAACACCGTCCGCGGGAACCGGAACTGGATGCGGGCCCGCGAGGCGCTGCTCGCCAGCGACCTGATCCCCGGTGACCTCTCCCGGCTATTTCCCATCTGCGCGGACGGGGCGAGCGACTCGACGAGCTTCGACGAGGTCCTGGAACTGCTGTACCTGGGTGGTCGCAGCCTTCCGCACGCGGTGCTGATGATGATCCCCGAAGCGTGGGAGAACCACACCGAGATGGACTCGGCGCTGCGCGCCTTCTACCAGTTCCACTCCACGCTGATGGAGCCGTGGGACGGCCCGGCCTCCATCGCGTTCACCGACGGGACGGTCATCGGGGCGGTGCTCGACCGTAACGGACTGCGGCCGTCGCGGTACTGGGTCACCGACGACGGCCTGGTCGTGATGGCCTCCGAGGTGGGCGTGCTCGACATCCCGCCGCACAAGGTGGTGCAGAAGGGCCGGCTCCAGCCGGGGCGGATGTTCCTGGTGGACACCGCCGAGGGGCGCATCGTCAGCGACGAGGAGATCAAGTCCGAGCTCGCGAACGCGGCGCCGTACGCGGAGTGGCTGCACGCCGGTCTGATCGAGCTGGACGACCTGCCCGAGCGGGAGCAGCTCCTCTATGGGCACTCCTCGGTGCTGCGTCGCCAGCAGGTGTTCGGCTACACGCTGGAGGAGCTGCGCGTGCTCGTCGCGCCGATAGCGCGCACGGGCGCGGAGCCGATCGGCTCGATGGGCACCGACACGCCGGTGGCGGTGCTCTCCAGCCGTCCCCGGCTGCTGTTCGACTACTTCACCCAGTTGTTCGCGCAGGTCACCAACCCGCCGCTGGACGCGATCCGCGAGGAGCTGGTGACGAGCCTGGGCCGGGTGCTCGGCCCGGAGGGCAACCTGCTCGCGCCGTCCCCGGCGTCCTGCCGGATGGTGCACCTGCCCTATCCGGTGATCAGCAGCAGCCAACTTTCGAAGATCATCGGTATCAATGACGACGGTGACATGCCCGGCTTCGCCTCGGTGACGGTCCGTGGTCTGTATGACGTCAACGGGGGCGACGCGGCGCTCGCCGCCCGGCTGGCGGAGATCTGCGCCGGGGTCAGCGAGGCCATCGCCGACGGTGCCCGCATCGTCGTGCTCTCCGACCGGGACTCCGACACGCGCAAGGCCCCGATCCCGTCGCTGCTGCTGACCGCCGCCGTGCACCACCACCTGATCCGGGAGCGGACCAGGACGAAGGTCGGCCTCATCGTCGAGTGCGGCGACGCCCGCGAGGTGCACCACATCGCACTGCTCACCGGCTACGGCGCCGCGGCAGTCAACCCGTACCTGGCATTCGAGTCGATCGACAGCCTCATCGCCGAGGGCGAGATCGTCGGGGTGTCCCGGGAGCAGGCCGAGAAGAACATGATCAAGGCACTCGGCAAAGGCGTGCTGAAGGTGATGTCCAAGATGGGCATCTCGACGGTGGCGAGCTACACCGGCGCCCAGGTCTTCGAGGCAATCGGGCTGTCCCAGGAACTGATCGACGCCTATTTCGCGGGTACCCCGTCGCGCCTCGACGGCGTCGGGCTCGACGTCATCGCGGCGGAGGTGGCCGCGCGGCACCGGCGGGCCTATCCGCCGATCGCTTCCGAGCACGCGCACCGCACGCTGGAGGTCGGCGGCGAGTACCAGTGGCGCCGCGAGGGTGAGCTGCACCTGTTCAACCCGGAGACCGTCTTCCTGCTCCAGCACGCCACCCGCACCCGGCAGTACGAGACCTTCCAGAAGTACACCGCCCGGGTCGACGGCCTGTCCCGGGAGAACGCGACGCTGCGGGGTCTGTTCGAGCTGCGTACCGGGGTGCGCACGCCGGTGCCGATCGAGGAGGTCGAGCCGGCCTCGGAGATCGTCAAGCGGTTCGCGACCGGCGCCATGTCCTACGGCTCGATCAGCGCCGAGGCGCACGAGACGCTGGCTATCGCCATGAACCGGCTCGGCGGGAAGTCGAACACCGGCGAGGGCGGCGAGGACGCGGAGCGGTTCACGCCGGACGCGAACGGGGACCTGCGCCGCTCCGCGGTCAAGCAGGTCGCCAGCGGCCGGTTCGGGGTGACCAGCGAGTACCTCGCCAACGCCGACGACATCCAGATCAAGATGGCCCAGGGGGCGAAGCCCGGCGAGGGGGGGCAGCTTCCTGGCCACAAGGTCTACCCGTGGATCGCGAAGACGCGGCACTCGACGCCCGGTGTCGGGCTCATCTCCCCGCCGCCGCACCATGACATCTACTCGATCGAGGACCTCGCCCAGCTCATCCACGACCTGAAGAACGCCAACCCCAAGGCCCGGG
>NZ_CDWTNB010000028.1:0-11140 GCF_977947065.1 Frankia sp. CgJB1 | reverse complement strand
GGGTGCCCCGTGGGAGCTGGGGCTGGCCGAGACCCAGCAGACGCTGCTGCTCAACGGCCTGCGCGACCGCATCGTCGTGCAGGTCGACGGGCAGCTGAAGACCGGCCGCGACGTCATCGTCGGGGCGCTGCTGGGGGCCGAGGAGTTCGGTTTCGCCACCGCCCCGCTGGTGGTTGCCGGCTGCGTGATGATGCGCGTCTGCCATCTCGACACCTGTCCGGTCGGTGTGGCGACCCAGAACCCGGAACTGCGCAGGCGGTTCACCGGCAGGCCCGAGTTCGTCGAGGCCTTCTTCACCTTCATCGCCGAGGAGGTGCGCACCTACCTCGCCGCGCTGGGCTTCCGCAGCCTGCAGGAGGCGGTCGGCCGGGTCGACCTGCTCGACGCCCGCGCCGCCGTCGACCACTGGAAGGCCTCCGGCCTCGACATCACCCCGTTGCTGCACACCCCGGAGCGGCCCTTCGGCGGCTCGCTGAACTGCACGTCCAGCCAGGACCACGGGTTGGACAAGGCGCTGGACAACTCGCTGATCCAGCTGTGCGAGGGGGCGCTCGACGACGGCCGGCCGGTCTGGCTGGAGATGCCGATCCGCAACGTCAACCGAACCGTGGGCACCATGCTCGGCTACGAGGTGACGAAGCGCTTCGGCGCGGCGGGGCTGCCCGACGACACGATCCAGCTGCGGTTCACCGGCTCCGCGGGGCAGAGCTTCGGCGCCTTCGCGCCCCGCGGCATGACGCTGACCCTCGAGGGCGACGCGAATGACTACGCCGGCAAGGGCCTCTCCGGCGGCAAGATCTTCGTCTTCCCGCCGAAGGAGTCCCCGCTGCGGGCCGAGGAGAACATCGTCGCCGGTAACGTCCTGCTCTACGGAGCGACGGGCGGCGAGGCGTTCTTCCGCGGGATCGTCGGCGAGCGGTTCTGCGTGCGCAACTCCGGGGCGACCGCGGTGGTCGAGGGGGTCGGCGACCACGGCTGCGAGTACATGACCGGCGGTACCGTGCTGGTACTCGGGGCCATCGGGCGCAACTTCGCCGCGGGCATGAGCGGCGGCGTGGCCTACCTGTACGACCCGGTCGAGGCGCGGATCAACACCGAGATGGTGGACGTCGAGGCGCTGGGCGACGCCGACGAGACGATCGTGCGGGACCTGCTCGTCCGGCACCGCCGGGAGACCGGTTCGACGGTGGCTGCCCGGCTGTACGCCGACTGGGACACCGTGCGCGGGTCGTTCCGTAAGGTGATGCCACGGGACTACAAGCGGGTGCTGACCGCCATCCGGCAGGCGCAGGAGCAGGGGCTCGTCGCCGACGAGGTCATCATGGCGGCGGCTCGTGGCTGACTGGGCCGCCAAGCACGACCCGACCATCATCGCGATCGCGCGGACCCGACAGGAGCGGCATGGCTGACCCGACCGGCTTCCTCAAGCACCGCAGGGAGCTGCCGAAGCGCCGTCCCGTGGACGTCAGGATCACTGACTGGCGCGAGGTGTACGAGTCGTTCCCCGAGGAGCATCTGCGCACGCAGGCCAGCCGCTGCATGGACTGCGGCATCCCGTTCTGCCACGAGGGCTGTCCGCTCGGGAACATCATTCCGGAATGGAACGACCTGACCCGGCGCGGCGACTGGGTGGACGCCATCGAGCGGCTGCATGCGACGAACAACTTCCCCGAGTTCACCGGGCGGCTGTGCCCGGCGCCGTGCGAGGCGGCCTGCGTGCTCGGCATCGGCGACGATCCGGTGACCATCAAGCAGGTCGAGGTCAGCATCATCGACCGCGCCTGGGCCGACGGCACCGTGGTCCCGGTCCCGCCGTCGCTGCGTACCGGCAAGCGGGTGGCGGTCGTGGGCTCCGGCCCGGCCGGTCTCGCCGCCGCCCAGCAGCTCACCCGGGCCGGCCACGAGGTCGTGGTCTACGAACGGGCCGACCGAATCGGCGGCCTGCTCCGCTACGGCATCCCCGAGTTCAAGATGGAGAAGCGGGTCCTGGACCGCCGGCTCGCGCAGATGGCGGCCGAGGGCACGTCGTTCATCACGTCCTGCAATGTCGGCCTCGACATCTCCGTGGACGAGCTGCGTTCCTCCTACGATGCGACGGTCCTCGCCGGGGGATCGACGGTCGGCCGGGACCTGCCTGTTCCCGGCCGGGAGCTGGGTGGCATCCATCTCGCGATGGAGTTCCTCGTGCCCGCGAACCGGGTCGCGCAGGGGGATCTGCCCGAGTCGCCCATCTCCGCCAAGGGTAAGAACGTGGTCATCATCGGCGGCGGTGACACGGGCGCGGACTGCCTGGGCACCTCCCACCGCCAGGGCGCGCTCTCCGTGCACCAGCTCGAGATCATGCCCCGGCCGCCGGAGCTGCGGGCCCCGGCCAACCCGTGGCCGTCATACCCGATCATCTACCGGGTCTCCAGCGCGCACGAGGAAGGCGGCGAGCGGGTCTTCGCCGTCTCCACCGAGCGCTTCCTCGGTGACGAGGATGGCAACGTGCGGGCGCTGCGCCTGCACGAGGTGCGCCTCGTCGGCGGGAAGTTCGAGAAGGTCGAGGGTACCGACACCGAGCTGCCCTGCCAGCTGGTGCTGCTCGCCATGGGGTTCACCGGCCCGGAACGGCCCGGCCTGCTGACCGATCTCGGGGTGGAGCTGGACGCGCGCGGCAACGTGGCGCGCGACGCCGGGTGGGCCTCCTCGGTCCCCGGCGTGTTCGTCGCCGGGGACATGGGACGCGGGCAGTCACTGATCGTCTGGGCGATTGCCGAGGGACGTGCCGCCGCCGCCGCCACCGACCGCTGGCTGATGGGCAGGACGGACCTGCCCGAGCCCATCACGCCGACGCGTCGCTGACCGGGAGCCGGCCAGCCCCGGCGTGCAGCCGGGGCTGGCGTGCAGCCGGGACACCGGAGCACTTTTTGGCCGAAGATTCATGTGATCTGTCTTGCTCCATGCCGGATCTGCGGCGATTGACCGGACTCGCCGACCAGCCTGGTGACCTGCGGCGGTACCGTTCAGTGCCATGAGGCTCGTGCTGCTCGGTCCACCTGGCTCCGGCAAGGGAACCCAGGGCGCTCGCATCAGCGCCCGGCACGGCATCCCCTCGATCTCGACCGGCCGGCTGTTCGACCGGCAGATCGCCGCGGGTACGCCGCTGGGCCGTCGCGCGGAGCGCTACGTCCGCGCGGGCGAGCTGGTCCCCGACGAGATCGTGCTCGACGTCGTCGCCGACCGGCTCGAGAGTGGCGTCGACTGTGCGGTGGGGTTCCTGTTCGACGGGTTCCCCCGGACCTACCCCCAGGCCGAGGCGTTGGACCGGATGCTCGTGGCGACCTGCGGCCCGCTCGACGCGGTCATCGACCTGGACGTCGACGTCGACGAGGTGCTCGACCGCATCCGGCGCCGGTCCCGCACCGAGGACCGGGTCGACGACGCGGAGGACACCGCCCGGCGCCGGTTGAAGGTCTTCGCGGAGGAGACCGCACCGCTGCGCCGCTACTACCGGCAGGGTGGCCTGCTGCGCACGGTGGACGGTTCCGGCAGCCCGGACGAGGTCGCGGCCCGCATCGAGGAGACGCTGGCGGACGTCGCCCATCCAGCTCTGCGGGCCCAGCCGGATCTGCCTGTCTGCCGGTAGGCCGTGGGTCGCCGAGGAGGGGAGCGGGGGCGCCTCGCGCACGTCTCCCTCGTCTCCCTCGTCTCCCTCGTCGTGCTCTGCTGGCTGCCGCTGGTCGTCGTCATCACCGCGTGGCGGACCGTGCTGAACCCGGCTTTCTACTCGCAGTCGCTGAACCGGGCCGACGCCTACGACCGCGTCTACACCCAGGTACTGCCCGATCCCGCGGTCGACACGTTGCTGGCCGGCCTCCCGATCGACAGCTCCCTCGTCACCGCGAACCTGCGCACGGTGCTGCCCCCGTCAACGATCCAGGCGATGACCGACGAGCAGATCAACCGGATCGTCGACTACCTGCGGGCCGACACGGACGACGTCGAACTCGCCGTCGACCTCCGGCCGATCTTCGACAACATCTCGGGCCTGGCCAACCGGTACGTCGCCGGTGAACTGGGCGCCGGCACCAGCTACCAGGTCACCACCGTGCAGGAGTTCACCCACGGTGTCGTCACCGCGCTCGACGACATCGCTGCCGGGCGTCCGCCGAAGTCCCTACCCACGATCGAGCTCTCCCCGCAGGACACCGACCGCGTCCTGCCCGTGGTGCTGGGCCGGGTGGACGCCGACACCCGTGCGCGCATCGAGGCTCCGCTGCGCGCCCTGCTGAGGTCGGGCAACATCGCCGGAGCACTGGCGCTGGTCGGTCCGGAGGTCTTCCAGGGCGACGAGACGGCCATTGGCCGGCTCCAGGCGTATCTCCACGGATCCACCCTCGATCTCGGGGTCCGCCTGTCGGATCTGCATGACCGGCCGATGATCGTCGCGATCGGCCGGCTGCACGACGTCGCCGCGACCCTGGTGTGGGTCTCCCTCCTGCTCGCCCTGATCATGACGGCGGCCCTGGCCGGCATCGTCGTGCTGGCCGGGCGGCGGGGGGTGTCCCGGGTCCGGGCCGCGACCGGTGCGGTGGTCCTCGCCGGCGTCGGTGCCGGGCTGCTCGGCGTCGTCCTGCGCATCGCGCTGCCGAATCCGCTGACCTCGCTGGACGGGCCGTCGCCGCCCCTGCCGCCGGGAGCTGGCGCAGTGCTGGTCGACTTCTCCTCGCGCGCCTACGGCACGCTCGAGAGCGGCTTTCTGCGGATCGTGGTCTGGACGCTGGTGGCCGGCCTGGTCGGCTACGGATTGTCGCTGCTCGTCGCGGTGTCCGCTCGGTGGAACCGGACCGGCCGGCGGCGCCGGGTCGCCACGGCGTTCGCCCTCGCGCTGCCCCTGATGATCACTGTGACCTGGACGGCCTTCCCGGGCGCCGCAGCCGAGGCCCGCAAGCTCTGCAACAGCCAGCAGGCGCTGTGCGACCGGCGCTATGATCAGGTGAGCTACCTGGCCACCCACAACGCGATGGCCACCAGTGAGGACCGGTTTCTCGGGCCCGCCCAGGACCCGGCGATCGCGCACCAGCTCGACCTGGGGGTGCGCGCCCTGCTGCTCGACGTGCACCACTGGACATCGCCGACCCAGGTCGACGCCTACCTGCAGACTCTGCCGCCCGCGACCCGCGACGCGCTCGCTCCGCTGACGCGAGGCGCCCGATCGGAACGCCCCGGCACCTGGCTGTGCCATGACCTGTGCCAGCTCGGCTCCCTCGACTTCGTGGCGGAGCTGACCCGGGTCCGGGACTGGATGAACCACAATCCCACCGAGGTCGTGACGCTGATCATCCAGGATAATGAGGTGCCAGCGAGCGAGATCGCCGGCGGCGTGGCGGCCGCGGGCCTCGCGGGGATGGTGACGACGCCGCCGGAGGATCCGCACGGCCGATGGCCGACCCTGCGCGAGATGGTCGGCTCGGGCCGACGCCTGGTGATCTTCACCGAGCGGCAGGACCTGCCGGGCACGTTCCTGCGCAGCTTCTACCGATATGCCGAGGACACCCCGTTCGATGCGAAGAAACCCGAGGACCTGCGGACCTGCGCCCGCAACCGGGGCGTGGACGGTGCCTCGCTGCTGCTGATGAACCACTGGCTCACCGCCGCCGCGCCCAGCCGCCGTGCCGCCCTCGGCGCGAACGCCGCCGAGACCGTGTTCACCCGGGCACAGCGTTGTCGCCAGGAGCGCGGGCGGATCCCGACGTTCGTCGCGGTCGACTTCGCCACGATCGGTGACGCGCAGACGGCGGTGGACCGGCTCAACCGCGTTCGCGGCGCCGGCCGTGGTCCCGGCGGTGCCGGTTCCTGACCCTCGGCCAGCCGGTGGGAGCATATCCGGGCGGTCATGCGTTGACCTGCGAGGAATTATCTAGTGATACGTCACCGTGCGAGGGAGCCCAGGTGCCGATCTGGAACCAGCTGCGTCAGTCCGCTCAGACGATGCAGGGCCAGCTGAACGCCAAGAAAAACGACCTGAAGAGCGGTGCCTTCCGCGATGCGAGCATGGCGATGTGCGCGTTGATCGCTGCGGCGGACGGGACCATCGACCCGGCCGAGCGGCAGCGGGTCGCCGCGCTGATCATCTCCAACGACGTGCTTAGCAACTTTCCCGCGGATGATCTCCAGCGTCACTTCAACGACTATGTCGGCAAGCTGCAGGCCGATTTCGAGTTCGGCAAGGTCTCCGTTCTCCAGGAGATCGCGAAGACGAAGAAGAAGCCGGCGGAGGCCAGGGCGGTCATCCAGATCGGGATCGTCATCGGCGGGGCCGATGGCACCTTCGACAAGACGGAGCAGGCCGTCGTGCGGGAGGCGTGCTTCGCGGTCGGCATCAACCCGGAGGAGTTCGACCTCTGAGCCGGACCGGCCGCACTGCGTCGAGCCCGTCACCCCGTCACCCCGTCACCCTGAACCCGTCACTCTTCCTTCCATCGGCGTAGAGGACACGTGGGACCAGCCGATGCCCTGCTCGCGGGCGGGGCGGGTCTGCTCGCCGGCGCGGTGAACACGATCGCGGGCGGCGGGACCCTGATCGCCTTCCCGGCGCTGCTCGCCACCGGTCTGCCGGCGCTGACCGCCAACATCACCTCATCGGTGGGGCTGGTCACCGGGTACGCCGGTGGGGCGCTGGGCTACCGCCGCGAGCTTGCCGGGCAGGCCGTCCGGCTGCGTGCTCTGGGACCGCCGGCTCTGCTCGGCGGTCTGGTCGGCGCCGTCGTGCTGCTGGCCACGCCCTCCGACAGCTTCCGGGTGCTGGTTCCGTACCTGGTGCTGGTCTCCTGTCTGCTCCTGGCGGCTCAGTCCCGGCTCGCGGCCGTGGTGGCACGCCGGAGAGCCAGCACGGCCGTGGTCGACGCCACGGCCCGGGTGACCTGGCCGACCCGGCTTGGGATCTTTGTCGCGGGAGTCTACGGATCGTATTTCGGCGCGGGGCTCGGGGTGCTGCTCCTCGGGGTGCTGGGCATTCTGCTCGCCGACGACCTGCAGCGCACCAACGCGCTGAAGACGCTGCTCGCGTTCGGGGTCAACGCTGTGGGAGTGGCGGTCTTCCTGGTCACCGCGAAGGTCTCGTGGGGGTTCGCCGGCATCCTCGTGCTCGCTTCCCTGTTCGGCGGGACGATCGGTGCCCGGGTGGCCCGCCGGCTACGACCGAACGTTCTACGTGGCACGGTCATCATGCTCGGTGCGACCGTGGCGATCGTGCTGTTGATCCGTGGCTGAGTAACCTGCTGTCCGTCCAACCTGCTGCCCGTCGATTGTCTTGCGTTAGCGGACGATGCACGCCGTCGTTATCGTACATTCTCGCAAGCAACTCGGCTAGGTAGCGGCTACGCTCCCGAAGCTAGCTTGAGGAAATGGCTCCGGTGACAGCCGGCTGGGTTATCGGTGGGCCCTACGTTCGCCGTCCTCCTGTGAGGAGTTATCCACAGGTGGCCTGTAGCGCTGGATTACCGGGGCTACCTGATGGATTCTCGGTCCATGACGTTTTCCGCTTCGGCCTCGCCCCCGCCGATCCGTCCCGTGCGCTATCCCGGTTTCGACCCCGCGGTCCGCCTCGCCGGTCGCCAGGGGGGTGCGATCACCTACCGGCAGGCGATGGCCGCTGGGCTGACCCGCGGCCAGCTGCGCCAGCTCGTCCACTCCGGCCAGTGGAGCCATCCGGTGCGCGGTGTCTTCGTCGTACCCCTCGGCCCGACGGAGCTCCCTGGCTCCGTCGACGACGTCCCGCGGCCGGGGGATCGGCGGCGCGCCGAGCATTCTGAAACCCGGGAGTCTGAAATCCGGGAGAAGGAATCCGCAGGACTTGTCCGGAACGACGTCGCGCGCCGACGAAGAAAGCGCCATGGTGCCATCACCGCGGGCCCCGGGCACGCGGCGCCGATCGTCGGCGATGAAAATACCACGCCGATTCTCCCGGTCTTCTCCTCGCCGTTTTCGGCACGGGTGCGGGCCGCGCTCATCGGGCGTCCCCGAGCCGTCGTCTGCGGGATCACCGCCGCCCGGCTCCACGGTTTTCCGCTCGCGGTTCCGGAAAGCTCCACCGAACCCGTGCACCTCCTTCTTCCGGCTCGGCAGACCCGGGCCCAGCCGCGCGGGATCCGGCTGCACTTCAGCGATCTCGACGCCGACCAGCGCCTCGAGCTGGGTGGGATCCCACTCACCTCGTCGGAGCGGACGTTGACGGATCTCGTGCTGGCCGCCCAGTCGCGTGAGGCGGCGGTCGCCCACCTGGACGCAGCCCTGCACCGCGGCCTAGTGCCGAGCTTGGCGGGGGCGCGGGCGGCCGCCGAGGGGCGGCGCGGTTTCCGGCAGACGACCGACTGGTGGTCGCTGGCCGACGGCCGGGCCGAGAACCCCCTGGAGACCCGGCTGCGGCTGCTGCTGGCCGACAACGGGCTCGCGCCCGTGGAATTGCAGTGGCCGGTCAGGGACGGGACCGGTCAGATCATCACCCGGCTGGATCTTGCCTGGCCGGCGCAGCGACTCGACGTGGAGGCGGACACCTTCTCGGCCACCAGCCCGCCGGCGATGATCTACCAGGACCGTCACCGCGGCAACATCCTCGCCGCGTTGCGCTGGACGGTGCTGCGGTTCAGCGTGGCCGACGTGACCTGGCATCCGGAGCGGGTCGTCTCGGCGGTGACCCGGGTCCTGGCGGCGCGGGCGGCCGAGCGGGCCGAGGCGTCCAGAGTGGCCGCTGAGGCGTCCGCCGCCGGCACAGCCGCGGTGGCTGAGCGGCTGCGGGCATCGTGAGCAGAAACACGATCCGGCGAAACGCGCGCAAGGTGTTGTGACGGGAAGTACATTCCAGGCCGCCTGGGCCCCCCGGGCCTACGATCCGGAACATGAGCGTTCCATCGGCCGGGTTGTCGCTGGCCGCAGACTTTCCGGAGGCGACGCGCGCCGATTGGCAGACGCTCGTCCTGCAGGTGCTGCGCAAGTCTGGCGTGGCGACCGAGGCGACTACTCCCGGCGAAGTCGAGGAGCTGTTGGCCACGCGGACCTATGACGGTCCGCGGATCCGTCCGCTCTACACCGCCGAGAACGCCCCCGCCGGCGGGGTGGGCCTGCCGGGGCTCGCCCCGTTCGTGCGGGGTGGGCGGGCGCAGGGCGCGGGCACCGGCGGCTGGGATGTCCGCGCGCTGCATGACAACCCCGATGCCACGCTCGTCGCCGAGGCGGTCCTCGCCGATCTGGAGAACGGCGCTACCTCGCTCTGGCTGCGGCTGGGGCCCGCCGGTCTGCCGATCGGCGGGCTCGGCGCGGTGCTGCGCGAGGTCTACCTCGACCTCGCGCCGATCGTGCTGGACGCGGGGGAGCTCACCGCCCCGGCCGCCGAGGAGTTCTTCGGCCTCGCCGCCGCCCGCGGCCTGCCCGGTTCGCAGCTCACGGGCAGCCTCGGCGCCGACCCGATCGGTCTGGCCGCGCGGACCGGCTTGCCGGCCGACGGCCCGGTGGGCCTCGCCGAGGCGGTGTCGCTCGCCGGCCGGTGCGTGCGGGAGTTCCCCGGGATCCGCGCCTTCGTCGTCGACGCCCAGCCCTACCACCGCGCGGGTGGCAGTGACGTCGAGGAACTCGGGGCGTCACTGGCCACCGGCGTCGCCTACCTGCGGGAGCTCACCGGGGCCGGCCTGAGCCTTGCCGAGGCGCTCGCCCAGATCGAGTTTCGCTACGCGGTCACCGCCGATCAGTTCTCCTCGATCGCGAAGCTGCGGGCCGCCCGCCGATTGTGGTCACGGGTCGCCGAGGTGTGCGGCGCCGAGCCGGCCAACCGGGCCCAGCGCCAGCACGCGGTCACCTCGGCGGCGATGATGACCCGCCGGGATCCCTGGGTGAACATGCTGCGCACGACGCTGGCCTGCTTCGGCGCCGGTGTCGGCGGCGCCGACGCGGTCACCGTCCTGCCGTTCGACACGCGCCTCGGCCGGCCCGACGACTTCTCCCGCCGGATCGCCCGCAACACCCAGACCCTCCTGCAGGAGGAGTCGAGCCTGATCCGGGTGACCGACCCGGCCGGCGGCTCCTGGTACGTCGAGTTACTCACCGCCGAGCTCGCCGAGGCGGCCTGGGCCTGGTTCACCGAGATCGAGCGGGCCGGCGGGATCGTCGCCGGCCTGCGGTCCGGGCTCATCGCCGAGCGAATCGCGGCCACCTGGGCGACGCGCTCCGACACGATCGCCCACCGGCGGGAACCGATCACCGGGGTGAGCGAGTTCCCGAACCTGGGCGAGAACCTCCCCGAGCGGCACCCCGTGCCCGCCGCGAGCCCCGCCGGCGCCGGCGGGGAGGCCCCCACGGCGGTGGGCGCCGGGCTGCCGGAGCTCACCTACGACCTCACCTTCGAGGAGCTGCGCGCCCGTTCCGACGCGCACCTGGCGGCGACGGGCGGCCGGCCCGTGGTCTTCCTGGCCACCCTGGGCAGCGCGGCGGCCTCGACCGCGCGCGCCACCTTCGCCGCCAACCTGTTCCAGGCGGGCGGGTTCGAGACTCCGACGTCCGGCCCGGGCACGGACCCGGCGTCGATCGCGGCGGCGTTCAGCGCCTCCGGGGCCACCGTGGCCTGCCTGTGCTCGGCCGACAAGGTGTACGCCGAGCACGCCGGGCCGGTCGCCGAGGCGCTGCGGGCCGTCGGGGCGAGCCGGGTGTGGCTCGCGGGCCAGGCCGGTGCGCGCGCGCAGACCGATGCCGCCGCGGGCATCGACGGCTACGTGTTCACTGGATGCAATGCCGTCGCCGTGCTGCGGGCGACGCTCGCCGAGGTTGGGGTGGCCTGATGTCCACGGACAGCTCGCAACGTGCCACGATGATCCCGGACTTCTCCGCGGTGGAGCTGGGCACCACGCCGGCCGGGGCGGACGCGGCGGAAGGTGAGTGGCGGGCCGCCTTGGAGGCGGCGACCGGTAAGGACGCCGACGCGCTGACCTGGGATACCCCCGAGGGCATCGCGGTGAAGCCGCTCTACACTGCCGCCGACACCGCGGGCCTGGACTTCCTGGGCACCTACCCGGGGATCGCGCCCTTCCTGCGCGGCCCGTACCCGGCGATGTACGTCACCCAGCCGTGGACCATCCGCCAGTATGCCGGGTTCTCCACCGCCGCCGCGTCG
>NZ_CDWTNB010000027.1:0-33908 GCF_977947065.1 Frankia sp. CgJB1 | reverse complement strand
GCAGCGTACTCGCCCGGCCGGGAGGACCGCGGGTCGCGGCCCGGCGAGTACGCTGCCGGCCGCGACGGCCGGGCTCCCGAGCACCCGGGCGGCCGGCGAGAAGACGGACCGGACGCCGCACCCGCGGCCCGCGCCGCCAAGCTGACGAAGGTCTATGGCTCCGGTGATACCACCGTCACGGCACTGCGCGAGATCAACCTGGCCTTCCCCCGCGGCCGATTCACCGCAATCATGGGGCCGTCCGGGTCGGGGAAGTCGACGCTGATGCACTGCCTGGCCGGGTTGGACACGGTCACCCGGGGACGGGTCTTCATCGGCAATGTGGACCTGTCCCGGCTGTCCGACAAGCAACTGACCCAGTTGCGTCGCGACCGCATCGGGTTCATCTTCCAGCAGTTCAACCTGCTGCCCACGCTGACCGCGGCCGAGAACATCACGCTGCCGTTGAGCATCGCCGGGCGTTCGCCGGACCGGGCCTGGATGCGCACCGTCGTTGACGCGGTCGGTCTCGCACCGCGATTGAAGCACCGGCCGAGCGAACTCTCGGGCGGTCAGCAGCAACGGGTTGCCTGCGCGCGGGCGCTGGTCACCCGGCCGGAGATCATCTTTGCCGACGAGCCGACCGGCAACCTCGACTCCCGGTCGGGAGCCGAGGTGCTGTCGTTCCTGCGTGACTCGGTCTCCGAACTCGGGCAGACAATCGTCATGGTCACCCACGACGCGACGGCGGCGTCCTACTCGGACGAAGTGATCTTCCTTGCCGACGGTCGACTCGTTGACGCGATCGCGAACCCGACCGCGGAGGAGGTGCTGGACCGGATGAAGCACCTCGACGCCGCCGCGGACGGCTTGGCGGCCGACGGCGAGATCGCTGACGGCCGGGACGGTGGCTTCGAAGAACACGACGCCGACAGGCGCACCCCCCGCTACCGCGACGACCATAACGGCACCGACGGTCGCTACGGGCCTGCCGGTGGCTACGACGACTACGTCTACCCAGACCAGGTCTACCCAGACCAGCCGACCTACGGGCGGGACGAGCACGATCCCTATCAGAGCCATTACCCGGAGCGGCGCACCGGCCAGTTCGAGGCAATCCCCGCCCCGGACCTCGGGCCCGACGCCGGTGGGCAGCCGGCCTCCAGGCGGGTCGGCGGCACGCGCCACGGTGAGGAGTACCACTCCGGCCGCTCCCACCACCGGCCGGTGCCGAGCCCTGGCGGCGGGCCTCCACTCACCGACCCCGGCCGCACCGGCGGTTTCGGTCCTCGCCCCGGCCATGTTGACGGCTCCGGCCATGTCGACGGCCCCGGCCGTGTTGACGGCGGACGGGACAGTTACCACCCGGATGGCACGGAGCCGGCGGGCTGGACCTGAGCCGATGCTGCGCGCCACCCTCAAGAGCCTGCTGGCCCGCAAGGTCCGGCTGGTGCTCTCCATGCTGGCGGTCGTCGCCGGGGTGAGCTTCGTGACCGGGACCCTGGTCCTGACCGACACCCTCAACCGGACGTTCGACACCCTCTTCACCAACATCAACGAGAACGTCAGCGTCGCCGTGCGCTCGGTCAACGCGATCGACCCGACGAGCGACGTCGGCCGCCCGCCGCTACCGGCCTCGCTCCTCCCCACCGCCGCCGGAGTGGACGGGGTGCGGGTGGCGGTTGGCAAGGTCAACGGCCAGGCCGTCCTCGTCGACCCGGCCACCGGCAAGCCCTCGAACACCAACGGTGCGCCGGGGATCGGTATCAGCTGGACCGGGGGTCAGCCCACCTCGGCGGAGGAGATCGCCGAGGGTCGCCCGCCCGGCCCCGGGGAGATCGTCGTCGACCGGGCGACCGCGGAGAAGCTCCACCTGCCGCTCGGGGCAAAGATCTCGGTGCAGACCAAGGGTCCGCCCGCGCAGTACACCCTGGTCGGCACCTTCCGGATCGGCGGTCAGGACAGTCTCGGGGGCGCCGCCATCACCGCGTTCGACACCGCCACCGCCCAGCGGGTCCTGCTCGCGCCCGACCGGTTCAGCGCGATCCACCTGGCCGCCGAGCCCGGCCTGACCCAGGAGGAGCTGCGGGCCCGAGTCGCCGCCGCGCTCCCGCCGGGTGTCGAGGCGATCACCGGCAGGCAGTTGGCGGATGAGAGCGCCAGTGCCGTGCAGAACGCCGTCAGCGGCTTCTCCACCTTTCTGCTGATCTTCGCCGCCATCTCGGTCTTCGTTGGCGCCTTCATCATCTTCAACACCTTCACGATGCTCGTCGCCCAACGGGTGCGGGAACTGGCCCTGCTGCGAGCGATCGGGGCGAGCAAACGTCAGGTCCAGGTGTCCCTGCAGGTCGAAGCGGCGCTGGTCGGCTTCGCCGGGGCCAGTGCCGGCCTGGTGGCCGGCGCGGGGCTCGCGCTGCTGCTGCGCGCCGCCGTCGGCGTGTTCGGCGTGGAGCTGCCCAGCGGTGCGCTGGTCTTCCGCCCCCGCACCGTCGTGATCGCCTACACCGTCGGTGTGCTCATCACCGCCGCGGCGGCGTTCGTGCCAGCCCGCAAGGCCGCGTCGGTGCCACCGATCGCGGCGATGCGGGAGACCTACGTGCTGCCGACCCGCTCGCTGCACTCCCGGGCGATCGCCGGGTCGGTGCTCACCGCGCTCGGCATCGTCCTGATGATCCTCGGCACTGCCTCGGCGGGCAAGCCGGGAGCCACCGCCGTCGGGGTGGGCGCGGCGGGAATCTTCCTCGGCGTCGCCACCCTCTCACCGCTGCTGTCCGGACCGATCATCCGGGTCCTCGGCGCACCGTTGGCGAGGATGTTCGGGGCCACCGGCCGGCTCGGCCGGGAGAACGCGATGCGCAACCCGCGCCGGACCGCCTCCACCGCCTCCGCGTTGATGATCGGACTCGCCCTGGTCAGCGCCTTCTCCGTGCTCGGACAGTCGATCAAGGAGTCGGTGCGGGAGACAGTGTCGAACAGCCTCGGCGCCGATTTCTACCTGACTCCCCAGAACTTCGGGCAGGGATTCAGCGGTGAGGTGGCTCGCGAGCTGGCCGGCAAGCCCGGCATCGAGATCGCCACGGGTCTTCGGGGCGGCCTGGTGAAGATCTCCGGGCAGAGCTCCCAGGTGCTGGCCGGCGACCCGGCGGGTCTGGTCAAGATGCTGGCCATCAAGGAGGTGACCGGTGACGTCCACGCCCTCGGCGACGGCACAATCCTGGCCGAGGACTCCACCGCCGCGGACCACCAGCTACGGGTGGGGCAGAAGGTCCCGGTCACCTTCGCTGACGGCCGCGCGGAGCTGACCCTGGTGGGCACCTACAAGAAGAGCCAGGTAGCCGGCAAGTGGATCATCTCCACGAGCGAGTTCGCCCGGCATTCCACCGATGACCTCGACCTGTTTGTCCTGGTGAAGAAGGCGAGCGGGGCGGACCCGGCGATGGTCCGGGCCGAGATCGCCACGGTGGTCAAGTCGTTCGCCACCGTGGCGGTCCGGGACCAGTCCGAGTTCGTCGCACAGCAGGAGAAGCAGGTCGACCAGCTGCTCGGGTTCATCTACGTGCTGCTGGCCTTGGCAGTCGTCATCGCACTGTTCGGTATCGTCAACACCCTGGCGCTCTCGGTAATCGAACGGACCCAGGAGATCGGTCTGCTGCGTGCGGCCGGCATGACACGGTCGCAGATGAGGCTGATGGTCATCCTTGAATCGATGATCATCTCGATCTTCGGAGCCGTGCTGGGCGTCGTCGTCGGGAGCATCTTCGGCTGGGCGCTGACGAAGGCGCTGGCCTCCCTGGGAATCAGCACGTTCGCCTACCCGGTACGGACGATCCTGCTCGTGGTCCTCACCGGGGCGATCCTCGGCGTGCTCGCCGCCGTCTTCCCCGCCCGGCGCGCCGCCCGCATGGACGTCCTGCGCGCCATCTCCGCCGTCTGACCCAGCACCCACCAGCACCGGCCAGCACCCGGAACGGGCGAATCTGGGGGAGCAAGGCACGGTCCCGGCCCCGCGAACCGTGCCTTGCTCCCCCGAACTCCCCCGGGCCCCCGGGCTCCCCCGGGCTCCCCCGCCAGGTCACTGCTGCCGCTGGCGGAGGAGCATCTGCTCCACCATCTCCACGACGTATCTTCGCCGGCTCAGGGCATCGGCCCAGGTGAACCGGAGGAGCCTCCAACCGAGGGCGAGCAGGGCGTTCTGCCGGACCCGATCCCGGAAGAGTGCGTGGGGATCCTCGTGGAAGGCGGCGCCGTCGGCCTCGACGGCCAGCAGACAACTGGGCCAGGCCATGTCCAGCCGCGCAACGAGCCCCGCAGATCGGCCCCTGCCGGCGGACGAGGTCGTCGGAGCCGAGCCCGAACCGCCGGGTGAGAGTTGGCCGGGCACGTCGGGCTCCCATACCGGCCATTGGAGCTGTTCGGGCGCCAGACCCGCATCGGTGAGCAACAACCGCAGTCGCGTCTCCAGCGGAGACTCGGCCCGTCGGTCGACCAGATCGAACCAACCTCGCCGTTCGGCTGTGCCCCAGCGGCGCGCGGCCGCCGCCCGCACCCGGTGGACGTCGTCCAGATGCCCGCCCCGCAGGGCGGCGTCCAACAGGCTGACCGCGGTCTCCCGATCACTGTCCAGCACGAGATCGGCCAAGATCCGCTCGACCGTCGTCACCGGAATACCCGACAGCAGTCGCCGTTCGTCAGCGTCGCACCAGCCCCGGTGCACCACCAGCCCCGGAGTGTGCGCCACCGCGCCCACCGCAGGGGGGACAAGAAGATGCACCGACTCGGCCTGGTAGGCCGTTCGTCGCCGCCCCGTATCCGTTGCCTCGCGGGGAACCGACCCCGGCAGACCCGGCCGGGAGGGGTCTCCTGCCGGGGCGGAGCGGTCGATGGGAGACCGTGACGGCGAGCGCACGGAAATCGCACCATCGGGCCCCATCGGGCCGCGGGCTCGCCCCGTCCACAATGGCAGGGACCTCGGAAGACCCTCCAGGGCGAGAAGGCGCGCGGCGGTGACACCGCAGACAACGGCCCTGGGACGACCGACCAACGCAGCCCGCACGGACCCACGTACGGCATGGGCACCGGGCAGGAGGAACGTGCCCCGATAGGGAACCGACCACGCATCGTCGCGTATCAGCCGGTTGAGCTGACGCCGGGTGATACCGAACGCCCGGATCTGCGGCCAGGTGAGCATCCCGTCCTGGCGGGCGGCTAGACGGCGCATCTCGGTCACAACGGCGATGGTGGGTCTGGAAGTCATGATCCCAGACTTGCCCGGCCGCCCCCGCCGACGCCAACACGTTGATCCACATGTGGACAGCCAGCCCACTCCCACACCCCCTCCGACGCCGTTCGGGGGACCTACGCACGGTCTTCACCCCCGAAACCGTGCCTTGCTCCCCCAAACTCGTATCCAGGGCGGCCAAGGCAGGGGGTGGCGAGGGACTCCATGAGGTCCGGGGTGACGTCGTGCAGGCTCGCCAGGAGCGCCGCGAGCCCGGCGGGCACCGGCTCGCCGCGAGCCGCGACACCCGGGGTCCCCGCGACACCCGAAACGGTCGAAGACCCCGAAACGGTCGAGGCGGCCGACGCGGTCAGGTCGAGCAGATCCGGCATGGACGGGATCATGATGGTCGCGCACCCGGCCGCCACCCCGGCGCGCGCTCCCGACGGGCTGTCCTCCAAGACGACACAGCGGACCGGGTCGACGCCGAGCACCCGGGCGGCGGTCAGGTAGGGCTCCGGGTCCGGCTTGCGGCGAGTGACCTCATCACCGGCGACCGTCACGGCGAAGAACTCGTCACCGACGACGTGCAGCACCGGCTCCATCAGGTCGCGGAAGGACGAGGAGACCAGCGCGGTCGGGACACCCGCCGCCCGCAGCGCGACGAGCAGTTCCACCGCCCCGGGCTGCGGGACGATCGCACCGGGCTCGCGGAACAGCTCGGCGGAGCGGCGCAGCAGGAACTCCGCCGTCGGCACCACGTCGGACGCCGGCCGGCCGAGCATCGACACCATGAGCGGCACCGCGGTATCGATGCCGTGGCCGATCATGGCTCGTTTCATCGCCGGGGTGAACTCGCCGCCCAGCCGCGCCGCCGCCTCGTGCTCGGCGATGGTCCAGATTGGCTCGGTGTCAACGAGCAGGCCGTCCATGTCGAAGAAAACCGCCGCAAGGCTCCCCACGTCCACTCCTATAGCTCAGGTAGCTCAGGTAGCTCGGTAGCTCAGGGTCGTCCGGCCGCAGTGCCCGGTTGACCGGCCTAGTGCCGGGTCGGCCGCACGGTGCCCGGGTGACCGCACGGTGCCTACGTGGCCGCGAAGTACTTCGCCTCCGGGTGGTGCAGGATGATCGCCGAGGTGGACTGCTCCGGCACGAGCTGGAACTCCTCGGCGCGCGACGGGCCGTCGCCGTCCTCGGAATTCACCGAGTCGAGGCAGAGGCTGGCCGCCTGCAACAGGGTGCCCATGGCGCCATCGGCCACCAGCACACGCTCGGCCAGGACGGACACCAGATCATCGTGCACTGACCAAGGGTACCGGGACGGGTTTCGCCTGCCGCCGGTACGGTTTACTCTCCGTCCGGTTACCCTCCGTCCGGACGCCTCCGAGGATGCCGGCCACAGGCACGACGGTGACCACGGCAGGGTGATCACAACACAGGGACCACGAGGCGGTGACCACGGCACGGTGATGATTGCGGGGTGGGAATGCCGGACGCGTCCCGGCGGGTTGCCCATGGCGCGATCGCGGGTGGCACAGCCGCGGGAACGGAGGGCGTGATGTCGGACCGCGCGGGTGTGCTCGGCGCGGTGGTCCGCACGAACACGGGCTGGGGCACACCGGTGCGGCGGCGGCCCTAGGCCGGGCCGTTCGCATTCCCGCGACGGCGGGTATCCGTCCAGAGCCGATACGGTGCAGCCACCGCATCGATCCGGAATGGATGTCCGATCCGCCCGGGTCTAGCGCCATCGAGAGACCGAGGAAAGGCGTTCCCACGAGAACATCGGCAGACTGGACCAGCGTAGGTTCCCCGCGGACGACCGCTGGTCGCCCGCGGGTCACCGGCTCACGGGCCATAAGGGAGGCTGAGGTCACGCATGTCGGCTCTGGGCAGGAGTCGTCTCCGTGAGGACGTACCGTTGCACTGTCACGGGGGCAGTGGGCCGCCGCGGGGCGGCAGGAGGTAGTAGGTGATCGAGTTCTCCGGCGTCGGTCAACTACGGTCGCCGGTCGTAGTAGCCGCCTTCGAAGGGTGGAACGACGCGGCCGATGCCTCGTCCGCCGCCGTCGAGCATCTGGAGACCGCTTTCAAGGCCCGTGTCATCGGTGCTATCGACCCCGACGACTACTACGACTTCCAGGTGAACCGACCGACGGTGAGCGGGACCGACGGGGCTTCCCGGAAGATCTCGTGGCCGACCACCCGCCTGTCGGTGGCGCGGCCACCGAAGTCCGAGACGGACCTGGTACTGATCCGCGGACTGGAACCGAACATGCGCTGGCGTGGGTTCACCGACGAGCTGATCGAGGCCGTCCACGCCCTCGGCAGCGACATGGTGATCTCCCTCGGGGCACTGCTCGCTGACTCGCCGCACACCCGGCCGGTCCCGATCAGCGGAACCGCCGGGGACGCGGCGACGGCTGCCCGGCTCGGACTGGAACCGTCCCGTTATGAGGGGCCGACCGGTATCGTCGGCGTCTTCGGGGAGGCATGCGCACGGGCCGAGCTCGCCTCGGTGTCGTTCTGGGCGGCGGTGCCGCACTACGTGGCTAACCCGCCCTGTCCCAAGGCGACCCTCGCGCTGCTGCGCCGAGTGGAGGACATGCTGGACATCGAGATCCCGCTGGGTGACCTTCCCGAGCGGGCGAAGGCATGGGAACGACAGGTGGACGAGCTCGCCGCCGGGGACACCGAGGTCGCCGAGTACGTCCGTTCCCTGGAGTCACGCGAGCCCGAGACGGCGCTACCCGAGGCCAGTGGGGACGCAATCGCCCGGGAGTTCGAACGGTACCTGCGCCGTCGCGGCCAGTAAAGGCCAGGAGGAGAGCCAGCTCGGTAGAAGAAGCTGCTCCTCTCCTCCGGGCTACTCCTCTCCTCGACGATCTCGCTACTCCTCAACGATCTCGGCGTCGATGATGTCCTCATCGGCGCCACGGCGGAACGGCACGTTCGCCGAGTTCGTGGCCGGTTCGCGCGGGGTGTGGGGTTCCGCGTCCGCGACGTCGGCCTGACGATGCCGGCCCGGGGAACGCCGCCCCGTGCTGGCGACGCGACCGGTCGCCCACGCGGTCCCGGAAAGACCGGAAAGATCCGACGGTCCCGCACCGCCCGCGGGGACCGCACCGCCCGCGGGGAAACCGGCGGGACCGGCTCTCCCCGGACCGAACGGCGACGACCCCCCGGGCTGGCGGCCATACGACAGGTCCGGCGGAACGCCGACGGGTGAGGCAGGCGGCATCGTCGGCCCGTCGACCACTGAGGTCCCCGCCGACCCCGGCGTCGCCGCCGACCCCGAGGTGCCCGGCGTTCCAGGCGTGCCCGGCGTCGTCGGCGCGGCCGTACCCGCCCGGGCCAGGTCGGTGACCGCCCGGTCCACCTCGTCGGAGGCCAGGACCCCGCGCAGGCGCAGCATCGCACCGATGATCTCACCCTGCTGGTGACGCAACGCCTCGAGCGAGGCGGTGCACCGGACGATCTCCGCCTGCAGCTCAGCGTGCCGCTCCCGGGCGAGCCGGCGGCTCTCCTCCACGGCGTCGAGGAGGAGCTTCTCGGCCTGTTCCCGAGCCTCCCGCACGATCGGGTGGTTCGCCCCGGCGTCCTCGATCACCTCTTCCAGCGCCGCCTCCGCGATCTGACGGGCGCCGGTGACGATCTCCTCGGCCTCCTGCTGGGCGATGGTCAGCATCTGGCCAATCCGACCGCCGGCCTGCGCGGCCAGGCCCTCGACGCCCATGTTCGCGCTGCGGGCCCGCTCGTTCTTCAGGGCGCTTTCAGCCGCGGCCGCGCGCGAGGTCACCTGGCTGGCGTAACGCCACAGCGTGGCCAGGTAGTCGTCGATCTGATGAGGGTCGTAGCCATGCGCGACCTCGTCGAAGGCGGGCCGTTCGGTCGCTGCCCCGGGATCCACCCGGCGATGGTGAGCTCCCATCCTCAGCTCCCTCTGGGTCTGACGGGTTCAAGGTCTACACCCAGCAGTGTGTCAACGAGACGCCGCACAAGTGCGGGCGCCTCCCCCCAGGCGGGCACGTCACCGCCAGAACCGCGAACCGGGCCCCCCGGACTGGTGGGATCCGGGCCCGCATCGGCGGAGCCGCCCGCATCAGCGAGCGCGGCGCCGGCCCAGGCGTCCACCGCGGCGACGGCACCCGGGGCGTCAAGGTCGTCGGCGAGCCGCTCACGCACGGCGGCGAGCAGTCCCATGGCGTCGGGCCCGGTGGGCAGGGCGACGGCGGCCCGCCACCGGTTCATCCGGTCCACAGCGTCGTCGAGCAGGCCCGGCGTCCACTCCCAGTCCTCGGTGTGCCGGTGATCGAGCAGGGCCAGACGCAGGGCCGCCGGATCCACCCCGGCCCGGCGCAGCCGGGAGACGAACTCCAGGTTGCCCCGCGACTTCGACATCTTGTGGCCGTCGAGGCTCACCATCGCGGTGTGCACGTAGCTGCGGGCGAACGGCTGGATGCCGGCGGCGACCTCGGCATGCGCCGCGCTGCACTCGTGGTGCGGAAAGCTCAGGTCGGTCCCGCCACCCTGGATGTCGATGACCCCGCCGAGATAGTGGCGGGCGATGGCGGCGCACTCGATGTGCCAGCCGGGCCGGCCGGAGCCGAACGGCGAGGGCCAGGACGGCTCGCCGGGGCGGTGTGCGCGCCACAGCAGCGGATCGAGGGGGTCCTTCTTGCCGGTGCGGCGCGGGTCACCCCCGCGCTCGGCGCAGATCGCCAGCATCTCGGCCCGGCTGAGACGCGAGATCTCCCCGAAGGCGGGTGCGGTGGCGATCGAGAAGTACAGGTCGTCGTCGACCTGGTAGGCCGCGCCCCGGTCGACGAGCTCCGCCACCATGTCGACAATCATCGGGATGGCCTCGACCACCCCGACGTAGGCGTCCGGCGCCAGCATCCGCAGTGCGGTCATGTCCTCGCGGAACAGATCGATCTCCCGGTCGGCGAGGGCCCGCCAGTCCAGCCCGTCACGGGTGGCTCGCTCAAGCAACGGGTCATCGACATCCGTTACGTTCTGTACATAGTGGACGTGATGCCCGGCGTCTCGCAGCACACGCTGCGCGAGGTCGTAGGTGAGGTAGGTGAAGGCATGCCCCAGATGCGTCGCATTATAGGGCGTGATGCCACAGACGTACAGCCTTGCTGTGGCGGCCGGCGCCAACTCGCGTACGCTCGACGTGGCCGTATCGAAGATCCTCAGTGGCTTCCCGTGACCGGGAAGAAAACGTATCGGAGGAGATTGCCACGCCTGCATGCGTGTCAGAGTAACCGCGAACCGACTCTCCGGCGGGCACGGGGAAAGTAACCGCAACGTAACCGACGGCATCCCAAACCGATCCACCCCGGATCACCTACGGTGACATCTCATGTTCTCCCGCACCTGTACCCGCACTGGTTGACCCGCCCAGAACCAGAACCCGTTCAGAACCAGAACCCGCTCAGAACGGCGGCCAGGGAATCGCCGGCCAGTCCTCCGAGGGCAACGGGAACCGGCCCTTGGCCAGAAGCCCGTCGACCCGCATGGTGAAGGCGTCGACCTCGGTGACCGTAAGCAACTCCTCGAGCCGGTCCCGGAAGGGGGCCGCGAGCGCCTCACGCAGGTCGTCGAGCAAGGCGGTCTCCTCGGCATCGAGCCACCTGCCCCGCCAGGTCCACAGCAGGGTGCGCAGCTTGCCGTCGGTGTGGAAGGTCACACCGTGATCGATGCCGTGAATTCGGCCGGAGGGCGCCGGCAGCAGGTGCCCACCCTTGCGGTCGGCGTTGTTGATGACGGCGTCGAACAGGGCGATCCGGCGCAGCTGGGAGTCGTCGGACCGGGTCAGCGCCACCAGGTCCACGGTGACGTCGGTATCGATCCACAGCTGCACCATGCCCTCGCCGAACGGGCCGTCACGCAGAATGGTAGGCGGGACGATGCCAAGCCCGAGCTGCTCGGAGACCTCGTAGGCGGCCAGCTCGCGGGCGGCGAGGGTGCCGTCCGGGAAGTCCCACAGGGCGCGTTCGCCGCGGACCGGCTTGTAGACGCAGCGGCCGGTCACCCCGTCAGCGCAGATGTCGCAGCAGAGCGTCGTGTTGCTCGCGTCGACCAGCCGGGCGGTGATCTCGAGGTCACCGCGGCGAAGGAGGTCGAGGGCGGCGGGGGCGTCGAGGCCGCCCCCGTCGATCGGATGCAGTGGCGGTCGCCACCCCGGGGTGGAACTCGCCGCGGAAACGCCCATTATCTCAGTCTGTCCGGTCCGGCAGGGTGATGTCACCGGACCGGACGGTGAGCGACATCTCTCCCACACCGCCAGGCCGACCGGACCGCACCGCTACCACGGACCGTACCCCCGCCATGGACCGCACCGCTACCACGGACCGCGCACCCGCGGCGGCCGGGCCCGGCGCCCCTCGCCGGCCGCATCAGCGCAGGTGACCGTTCTGGCGCGGGCAGACGTGACCGTCGTCCAACGGCTGCCCGCACAACGGGCAGGAGGACCGGCCCGCGGCCAGGACCCGCGCCGCGCGCCGCACGAACGAGCGCGCCTGCTCGGACTCCAGCAGGACCCGGACGGCGTCCGGCCCGTCGGGATCATCGGAGAATCCGACGACCGGGTCGGTCACGCCCGTCGCCTGCGCCTCGATGACGACCCGTCCGCCACGCGGATCCCAGCCGAGCGCGATCGTCGCGGCCTGGAACTCCTCGTCGATCGGCAGATCGAGCGGTGACAGGTCGGGGTCGGCCGGGGCGGGCTCGGGCGGCGGCGTCGCGCCACGGCGGCCCAACTCGTCGAGCAGCTCGGTCAGCTGTTCGGCGAGCAAGGCGACCTGAGCCTTCTCCACCGCGACGGTGACGACCCGCGCCCCGTCGCGGGCCTGCAGATAGAACGATCGGGCACCGGGAAGGCCTACGGTGCCCACGACGAACCGCTGCGGCGGGTCGAAGACGTGTATCCGGCGCGGCATGCCCGATCAGCCCGTTCCACCACCGGCGCTGGGACGGAAACCGCCGGCACCGCCACCGATCACCTCGTCCACGTCGAGCCCACTGGACCCCGGCGACCCCGGGGACTTCGAAGACCCCGGCGACCCCGGCGACTCCAAGGACTTCCGGGACCCGGGAGACGACGCCGCGGCGCCGACGGCCCCAGCGGAGCCCTCGGCCCGGGGTGGCGGGAGGAGCTCGACGACGTCCCCGCCGGTGTCGTTGATGCGCCGGACGAAGGGGCGGCGCTCGTTGTAGCGGATCACGGTCAGGGAACAGGGATCGACGGTGATCCGGTGGTACATGTCCAGATGCATGCCCAAGGCGTCGGCGACCACCGTGCGGATCACATCGCCGTGCGAGCACAGCAGCCAGGTGGCGTCTGGGCCCAGCCGCTCGTTCCACTCCCGCACGGCGCTCACCCCACGGGCCTGCGTGTCCCGTAGTGCCTCACCCTCGGGACCGGGGAAGACGACCGCACTGGGATGGCTCTGCACCACCGCCCAGAGCGGATCCTTCGCCAGGGTCACCAGTTCCTGCCCGGTCCAGTCACCGTACCGGCACTCACCGAGCCGCTCGTCGATCTCGACCTGCTGCGTGCCGTCCAGGCTGGCCTCGCTGACCGGACGGCGTCCGGCGATCATCGCGGCCGTCTGGCGGCAGCGGTCGAGCGGGCTGCTGACGATCGCCGCCAGCGGGATGTCGGCGAGGCGTCGCGCCAGGTCCGACGCCTGGCGGCGGCCACGGTCGTCCAACCCCACGCCGGGCGTCCAACCAAGCAGGATCTTGCCGGTCACGGCGGTCAGGCCGTGGCGGACCAGCAGGACTGTGGTCAACCGGTCCGTCCCTTCTGTTGCTGACGCTCACTGTTGCCGACGCTCACTGTCTCCGCCGGGCCGGACGCGCGGGTGAACCCGGACGCGCATCGGTCGAAACGCGCGACATCGCCTTCATACAGCCATGCCGCCAGACAGCCGTCCCGGATACCACGCTACCCAGCGGGCTACAACAGCGGCGGAACGGTTCGTCGTTACGCTTCCCGGCATGCCGGACGAGTACACGACCGCTTCCGCCTCGGAGCCTGACGCGGTCGGCCCGCAGGCACGAGCGGACCCGCAGCCAGCGGACCCCGAGGAGGTCTTCGCCGCGTTCTGCGGGGCGGGGCTATGGCCGGGGCTGGGCCGCACGACGGCCGGCCGGCTACCCGCGGCCGGGATCACCCGGCCCGACCACGTCGACGTCGGCCGGTTGGGCACCGTCGAGGGGGTCACCGGACCGCGGGCCCGGCGGCTCGCCGACAGCTTCCGCGCCGTGGCGGGCACGTACGCGGTCGTCGAACTGCTCGTCGCCGCGGATCTTCCGGCCCGGCTCGCGCGCGGGGTGACCGACCTGCTGGGACCCGCGCCCGCCGACCTCCTGCGGGCCGATCCGTGGATGCTGCTGACCGCCGCCGACACCGAGATCGCCCAGGCCGACCGGTTCGCCCGCCGCCGCGGTCTGCAGCGCGACGATCCGCGCCGGGGCCCGGCGGTACTCACCCATCTGCTCGGCCGGGCCGCCTCCCGGGCGGGGGACACCGCGGGCCCCGTGCAGGCGGTGCTGCGTGCCGCCGCGCGCGAGGGGGTGGCCGATCCGACCGCGGCGCTGACCGCGGCGCTCGACGACGGGCGGATCATCGCCGTCGGCGACCGGATCGCGCTGGAGCGGCATGCGATGGCCGAGCAGTCCGTCGCGGACGGCATCGAACGGCTGATGGCGACCGCCGAGCCGCTGCGCGCAGGCGCCCTCAGAGCCCGCCGCCGACCCGATGACGGGTCCGGGTACGACGGGTCCGGATCCGTCGGCGACGACGATCCGGCCGGGCGTGCCGTGTCCGCACGGGCCGCCACCGCCCCGCCTCCGACGGCGCTGGCGTTCGACGACAACAAGAACGACAAGAACGACGACAAGGACGAGGGGGGGAACGGGAGCAACGACGAGGTAGTGACCGGGCTGGACGAGAGCCAGCTCGCGGCGGCGCGCGCCGCGCTGGAGTCCGGCGTCAGCGTGCTCACCGGTGGGCCGGGAACGGGCAAGAGCCGCACGGTCGCGGCCGTCGTACGACTGGCCTGGGCGGTCAAGGCGGTCGTCGCACTGGCCGCGCCGACCGGACGGGCTGCCAAACGCCTCGAGGAGCTGTGCGGGGCGCCGGCGAGCACCCTGCACCGGCTGTTGCAGGCTCAAGGGCGCGGCAGCGGGTTCGCGCGCGGCGAGCACAACCCGATCGACGCCGACCTCGTCGTCGTCGACGAGGCGTCGATGCTCGACGCGGAGCTCGCCGCCGCGCTGCTCGACGCCTGCGCGGACGGTACGCACCTGATGTTCGTCGGGGACCCGGCCCAGCTACCGAGCATCGGACCGGGGCAGATCCTCGCCGACCTGCTCGAGTCCGGTGAGGTCCCGGTGACCGAGCTGCGGCGGTTGTACCGGCAGGCCGACGGCGGCGCCATCGCGACGATGGCCGCCGCGGTGCGCGGCGGGGAGCTGCCACCGCCACCACCGGGGCCTGGCCGGGAGGTCGTGGTGGTGCCGTCCGGCAGCTCCGGCGAGGCGACGCATCGCACCGTCCAGCTCGTCACCAACTCCATCCCCCGCGCGCTCGGCATTCCCGTCGCAGACATCCAGGTCGTGACCCCGGTGCACGCCGGTCCGGCGGGCACCACGGCGCTCAACACCGCGTTGAAGGGCACGCTGAACCCGGGCGGCGGCGCCGTCTCCGGGTTCGACATCGGGGACCGTGTGGTGGCCACGGCGAACCATATCGACGTCGGATTCGCCAACGGCGAGATCGGCACCATCGTCGCGCTGGGCGAACGCGGTGCGCTGCGGGTCGCGTTCCCCGGCGGCGTCGTCGAGGTGCCCGCTGGTGTGCTCGGTGATCTGCGGCACGGCTGGGCGGTGACAGTGCACCGCGCGCAGGGCAGCGAGTGGCCCGCCGTCGTCGCCGTGTTCCCGCCGGAGGCCGGCCGGATGCTCACCCGTCCGCTGATCTACACGGCGCTGACCCGGGCGCAGGCCCACCTGTCGATTGTGGCCGTGAACGGCCCGGCCATCCGCAACGCCGTGCGGAGCTCGGGCGGACGGCGCCGTACGACGCTGCTCCCGGCTCTGCTCGCCGGGCAGACCGCCGGCGGCTTCGACGATCCCGACGACGATCCCGACGGGGGGCCGGACGACAGGCCCGACGGCGGGTCCGGCGCGCGGCGGGCGGGCGGCGCGACGGCTGGGGAGGCAGCCCGCGTACGGGACGGCGACGAACGGATGACAGTCTGAAACGTCGGGGCGTACATCCCCGCCAGCAGGCGACTGCGGCCACCCGGCGGAAGGCGGTTCTCTGACGGGAGGCAAGATCGTGGCAGACGAGGGGGCATGGTGAACGTAGACGCATCCGGGAGTCCAACCGCCGGCCAGGACGCCGGATCCGGGCCGGCGGTGCTCTCGGGTCCCCGCCGCCCCCAGGCGCCGGTGGACGTGACCGCGACCGTGACCGCGGTCGTGGCCGCAGCCGCGAACAGTGCCACAGCCGGTGTCACGCCCGGGACGGTCATCACGCCCGGAACCGCGTGCACGACCACCGCCGTGGCGCGGATCGCGGCGGCCAGCCCGCAGCTGCTGGTAGTCGCCGTCATACTCGCCGTCGCCGCCGGCGCGCTGATGCGGTTCGCCACCCCCAGCCATCTGTGGCTCGACGAGTCGTTGACGGTCGCCATCGCCTCGCGCCCCGTCCCACAGCTGCTCGACGCACTGCGGCACGACGGCTCACCGCCGCTGTATTATCTGCTGCTGCACGCTTGGATCGCGGTGTTCGGCGACGGGGACGTCGCCGTGCGGGCGTTGTCCGGGGTGCTGTCGCTGGCGACGCTGCCGGTGGCGTGGCTGGCCGGGCGGCGGGTGGGCCGGACGGCCTCCCAGGCCGGGAACGGTGGCCGTGACGCCGACGCCTGGGTGAGCCTGGCGACTCTGCTGATGTTCGCCTGCTCTCCCTACGCGATCCGCTACGGCAGCGAGACGCGGATGTACTCGCTGGTCGTCCTGTTGGTGCTGGTGTTCGGGCTCGCGACCGTGCGGGCGCTGGAACGCTCCGAGCCGGCCCGGCTGGCGATGCTGACGCTGGCGACCACCGCCCTCGTCTACACCCACTACTGGACGTTCTTGCTGATCTTCACCGTGGCGGCGTTCATGCTGCTGCAGGCCCGGCGGCGGCCCCAGTACCGGCAGGTGACCCTGCGGGCCTTCGCCGCGATGGCGGCCTCCGCCGCGCTGTTCGCGCCGTGGATGCCGTCGTTCCTGTTCCAAATGCTGCACACCGGAACGCCCTGGGCGCCCAAGGTGCAGGCCCAGGTGCTACTGGACACGGTCTTCGACTGGGCCGGTCCGACCTCCACGGGTGCGCTGCTCGGCATCGTGCTGCTCGGGGGCGCGCTCATCGGCCTGACCGCGCGTCCGGACGGGCGGGAGCTCGCGGTCAAGCTCTCCGGCCGGGTGCCGGGCCGTTACCTGGCCGCGATCTGGCTGGTCCCCCTCGTCCTGGCCTACTTCGTGAACATGTTCGGCGGCAGCGCCTACGCCGAGCGCTACACCGGCATCGCCCTGCCGGCCTGCCTGCTGCTCGCCTCCCTCGGCATCGCCCAGCT
This sequence comes from Frankia sp. CgJB1, assembly GCF_977947065.1. Lineage (NCBI taxonomy): Bacteria > Bacillati > Actinomycetota > Actinomycetes > Frankiales > Frankiaceae > Frankia > Frankia sp. CgJB1. Next base: position 17,075 of record NZ_CDWTNB010000027.1, on the reverse strand, counting down.
GCCGGGCCGGCATGTGCGGGCCGGGGTACTGGTCGTCGCCTCGCTCAGCGGCCTGCTCGGCGGGTGGCAGCTCGCCCGGACCGAACGCACCCAGGCCGGGGAGATCGCGGACCGGATCGTCGCGCTGGCCCGGCCGGGAGACGTGGTCGCCTACTGCCCGGACCAGCTCGGCCCGGCCGTGCACCGGGCAATCGAACGGCACGGCGAGGTCACGGTACGGGAGATCGTGTATGCAGACAGTTCCGACCCGGCGCTCATCGACTGGGTCGACTACGCCGACCGGATGAAACGGGCGAACGGCACCAGCTTCGCGGCCGAGGTCAACGAACTGGCCGGCCCCGGCCACGCCGTGCTGCTCGTCCGCGCGGACGGTTACCGGTTCCTGGAGGGCGCCTGCGCCGTGCTGTCCGACCAGCTCGCCACGCTGCGCGACCGCACCGTACAGGTCGAGCGGCGCAACCTGTACGAGGGCGCGTCGCTGGAACGGTTCTCCACGCTGCGCTGACCGCCCGCGCGGGCGGGGTCGTCGACGGCGAGGGCCGCGACGGCCAGCACGAGCAGACCCATCGGCAACGTGTAGTGGTTGAAGAAGGTCTGCTTGTTCATCAGGTTCAGGGTGAGCAGGACCAACGCGGCCCCCAGGCAGAACCCGGTGGCGTCCCCGCGGGCCCGCCAGGCCGCCGTGTAGGCACCGAGGAGGGCGACCGCAGTCAAGCCGAATCCGAGCGTGACCCCGAAATGCGACGCCAGGCCCGGCAGGGACAGCGAGTGGGCGAGCACCTCGTAGTGGAGGTTCGTCCAGACCGCGTCGTCAAGGAAGTCCCGGGGACCGGCCACCACCCAGGGGGCGACGAGGAGCGCCGCCACGGCCGCGGCCGCGGCCGTCCGGCGGGGCCCGAACGCGGGGTAGCCCGCCGCCATGGGGATCAGCAGCACGACGTGCTGTTTGGTCGCCAGGGCGAGCGCGAACGCGACGACCGCCACCCGTCCCCGCCCGCTCGTCGACGCCCACACCGTCGCCGCCAGGCACGCCACGAGCAACGGCTCGGTCCAGGACTGCTGCAGGGCGTACATCGACTCGGGGAACACGACGACCAGCAACGGCAGCGCGGCCACCGCCGGCGCCGCAGGTGCCCTTCCCCCGGGTGCCCTTCCCGCGCCCGCGACCGCGCGGATCAGGACCGCCGCCACCGCCAGGGCCAGCAGCAGGCCGTAACGGACGTCACCGAGCAGAAGCCGGAAGGGAGCCAGGAGCACGGACGTGACCGGTAGATAGGGGTAGACGTCGAACAAGCCGTCGACCGGGTACTCGGCCCGGCTCGGCGCCCACTGCTGCCGGTACATGTCGGCCCCGTGCGGCAGGCCGGCCGTGGAGACCTGGAGCAGGTGGAAGACGTCGATGCGGGGCGTCGGCGCGGCGCGGATCGTGGCGACGCCCGCCGCGCAGGCCAGGACCAGGACCAGCCAGAACACCCACGGAGAGGCGAGCACATCGAGCCGGCCCCGGCCCTGGTGGGGCTCCCGGCCGATCCGGCGCCCCCGGCCGGCGCGGTGCAGCATGACCAGGATCGACCCGGCGGCGAGCAGGCCCGCGAGGATCGCGAGCACGTCCGCCACCGTGGCGAACCGGCCGACGGCGTAGTAGCGGGGACGGCGCACGAGCGGCACGACGCCGATCATGACCGCCACGAGCAGCCACGCCCCAAACCACCCACGCGGGCGCACGGCCACGGCGGTGCTGGCGGTACCGGCGTCGGCGGCGGGGCCGGCGGTGCCGGCCACGACCACCACCGCCAAGATCACTGCCGCGAAACCTACCAGGACACTCGACAGCGCCCAGGCGCCGTACCGACCATCCTTGGCCGCGATGCCACCGGCCACCGCGCACCAGCCGACCAGGATCGCCGGCATCACCCGCCCCGGAGGAACCGGTCCGTCCGGGGGAGGCGAGGTCTGCGGTGCCCGTTGACCGGGTATCGACAATGCCATGTGCGCACGATGCCAGAGCCGCACCCGATCAGGCGGCCCGGACGCGCGTTATGGAAATAGGGCGGACGTATCACGGATCATCGCATGGTGTCGGGTCGAGGGGGTGCGGACGGGTCTCCGCTCGCGCCATGCAACACTTGCGACCCGGGACCGGTCCCAGGGGTCCGGCGTCCCGGTGGCGCGATGCCCGGTGTCCGTCCACCTGAGTGACCACCGGTGTCCGTCCACCCGAGTGACCATGAGTGTGTGTTGAGGAGAGGTCCTGCACAGTGACCGAAAAGCCAGAGGTAGTCGTCATCGGAGCCGGACCGGCAGGTCTGACCGCCGGTTGGGAGCTGGTGAAACGGGACGTCCCCGTGACGATTATCGAGGGTGACTCGGTCGTCGGCGGAATCAGCCGTACGGCCCAGCGTGAAGGTTGGCGTTTCGACATCGGCGGCCACCGCTTCTTCACCAAGGTTCCCGAAGTCGAGAAGCTCTGGCACGAGATCCTGCCGGACGAGGACTTCCTGCTGCGCCCCCGATCGAGCCGCATCTACTACAACGGGAAGTTCTTCGACTACCCGCTCAAGGCCGGAAACGCGCTCGGCGGGCTCGGCCTGGTCGAGGCGGCGCGCTGCATGGCCTCCTACGCTGCGGCCCGGATCCGGCCGCCGCAGGACCAGAGCAACTACGAGAACTGGCTGGTGGCCCGTTTCGGCTGGCGGCTCTACCGCACCTTCTTCAAGACCTACACCGAGAAACTGTGGGGCGTTCCGGTCAGCGAGATGCCCTCGGACTGGGCCGCGCAGCGCATCAAGAGCCTGTCCATGATGAACGCGATCGTGAACGCGGTCCTACCGAAGCGGAACCAGAAGGAGATCACCTCCCTCATCGAGGAGTTCCAATACCCCAAGTACGGGCCCGGAATGATGTGGGAGACCGCCACCGACAAGATCATTAAACAGGGCGGCCGAGTGGTCTTCGAGGAGAAGGTCCGCAAGATCCACCACGCCGACGGCCGCGCGACCGGCGTCACCACGACCGTGACCGGCGGGTACGGCCCGGGGGCCGGTGCCCCGGAGTCCTCGCGCTCCGACCTCGGCAGCGAGTACCAGTACCAGGCCGACGAATTTATCTCGTCGATGTCGTTCTCCTCCCTCGTCCGGGTGATGGACCCGCCGGCACCGGCCCACGTGCTGGCGGCGGCGAACGCGCTGAAGTACCGCGACTTCCTCACCATCGCCCTCGTGGTGCCGGCCTCGGCCGGTTTTCCGGACAACTGGATCTACATCCACTCCCCCGCCGTCAAGGTCGGCCGGATCCAGAACTTCGCCTCCTGGTCGCCGTTCCTGGTCAAGGACGGGCGTACCTGCCTCGGCCTGGAGTACTTCGTCTTCGAGGGTGACGAGACCTGGAACGCCCCCGATGAGGAACTGGTCGCGCTCGGGACGAAAGAACTCGTCGAACTGGGTCTGATCAGGGCCCAGCAGGTGGAACAGGGTTTCGTCGTACGCATGCCGAAGGCATATCCATACTACGACATACACTACAAGAAGAACGTCGATATCATCCGCGCCTGGCTGGCCGAGAACACGCCGAACGTCCACCCGGTCGGCCGTAACGGCATGCACCGTTACAACAACCAGGACCACTCGATGCTCACCGCGATGCTCACGGTCCAGAACATCATCGACGACACCAAGCACGATGTGTGGGAGGTCAACGTCGACGAGGATTACCACGAGGAGGTTTCGTCGCCGGCCCGGGGCACCGCCCGGTCCTGACGGAGGATTCGCCCGGGGCACGGATTCATCCGGGACGGGTTTGTCCGGGACGGATTCATCCGGGGCACAGATTCGACGGGTGTCGCCACTCGAACGCCGTCACACGGGCATCGCCGGAATGTCGGGCGCGTTTCACCGCCGGCGCCCGCTCCGCTTCCGGGGCCAGCCGGCATGACCGGGGACGGCCCGGTATTACCGAGTACGGAGCGGATGGGTGACGGGACGGGCCGCGTCCTGTCACCCATCCGGGACATCATCGAGGCGTAGGGGCGCGCCACGCGAGACTGGTACCGAGTGCGGCCCTGCCCGGCCGGCCGGTCGTCTACCGGCCGGCCCGTCGCAGTCCGGTCAATGTGGACGGAAGGGACTGACCGTGACGGATGTCGCGGTCCGGCCGGCGGAGCAACTCCCCGAGCCGGTCGACCAGGTCGGGAACGTATCCGGCCGTACGGGACGGATCTTCACCGCGGTAGTGGGGGTACTCCTCGCCGTCTCGGTGATCGTGCGGTTCACCGCCAGCCAGGCACTCTGGCTGGACGAGGCGCAGAGCGTCGCCATCGCCCGCCTGCCCCTGCGCGGGTCGGCCTTCACAATGTGGGACGTCCTGCTACAGGACGGCTCACCGCCGCTATACTATCTGGTGCTCCACGGCTGGATCAAAGCGTTCGGCGAGGGCACCTTCGCGGTCCGATCCCTGTCCGCGCTGATCAACATTGGTGCGGCGTGGCCGCTGTTCCTGCTCGCCCGCCGCGTGGTCGGCGAGCGGGCGGCGCGGGTCAGCGTCGTGCTGTACCTCACGTCGCCGTTCGCGTTGTACTTCGGGACCGAGACCCGGATGTACAGCCTCATCGTGCTGCTCACCGCGTTGGGTGGACTGGCGTTGGAACGCGTCCTGCGGGCACCGTCGATCAGATCGGCGATCGCCCTGGCGCTCTGCGCGGGAGGCCTGGCGCTGACCCATTACTGGTGCCTCTACCTGCTGCTCACGGTCGGAACGTGGCTGGTCCTGCTGCTGGTGGCCCGTCCGTGGTGGGTCAAGCGCCAGATCCGGCGCGGCGAGGGCGCGGGCGCGGCGGACCCAGCGGGTGTGCCGGGTAGCGCGGGTGTGCCGGGTAGCGCGGGTGTACCCGGGTACCGTTCCGCCCCGGCAAGCCCGGGAAGCCCGGCAAGCCGGGGCCGGGGCGCCCCCCACAGTCACCGGACGCCGACCCGTTTCCTCACCCCGCAGCGGCGGGGGCCGGTCTTCGGGCTGCTCGGCATCGTCGGTGGCGGGCTGGTCTTCGCCCCGTGGCTGCCCGACTTCTTCGACCAGCTCACCCACACCGGCACCCCCTGGGGAGAGCCCGCCAGCTATGCCGCGATCTCCCACGCCTACGGCCAGTGGGCCGGCGGCCCGACGACCCTGGGTCGCCTGTTGCTGTTCCTGGTCACCGGTCTCGCCGCCGCCGGCATCGCCGGCCGGCCCGCGGGTGGCCGGTTCATCCTTCTCGACCTGCGTGGTCTCGAACCGGGCCGGACCCTGTTCCTGCTGGCCACCGGCACGCTCGTCGTCGCGGTGACGGCGGGCAAGGTGGTCGGCAACGCCTGGGCCGACCGGTACACCGCCACCGCCTTCGTGCCGTTCCTGCTGGTCATCGGGCTCGGCGCGACAGTCATCACCGATCGGCGGGTGTTCCACGGAGTGGTCGCCGTCGCGGCCCTGACCGGTCTGCTCGCCGGGACCTCCGACATCCACCGGGAGCGGAGCCAGGCCACCGAGGCCACGCAGGTCCTCGAGCGGATCGCCCGGCCCGGTGATGTGATGCTGGTCTGCCCGGACCAGCTCGGACCAGGCCTCGCCCGTACCGTGCCGAACTGGATGAAGGTGTACGTCGTGCCGACCTACGCACCGCCGGACCGGGTCGACTGGGCCGACTACGAGCAGCGCAACGAATCAGCCGACGGGGTCGCGATCGCCCGGCGCGCCCTCGCCGAGGCCGGTCCGGAGCACACCGTCTTCCTCGCCGGTTCCGAGTCGTACCGCACCTACGAGGAGCTGTGCACGGTGGTGCGCACCACCCTGCAGGAGGCCCGGCCACTCGCGGACGAGGTCATGAAGCAGGGTCTGCCGGCCAGGGTCTACGAGAACTACGCGCTGCTGCGGTTCCGGGCCTCTTGACCGCGACCGAGGCCCTTCCGGATGATCATCGGGTAGGTGGCGGCATGGGCGGCCGGCATGCGGCCACCCGCTGGGAGGACCGCTGGCAGCTGCGCGAGGTCGTGCTCGCCTGGCTCGCGGCCCGGCTGGCGGTCGGTGCGGCGCTGGCGCTGACCAGGTATATCGCCGACAATGCCCGCGGGCAGCAGGGCGCGCAGCTGAGCACCACCGACCTGCTCGGTTGGGACGCCGGGTGGTACCAGACGATTGCCGAGGTCGGGTACAGCGGCGCCGGGGCCGAGAGCCGCCGGTTTTTTCCCTTGCTGCCGCTGCTCGTGCGGGGGTTGTCGAAGCTGCCGGGGGCCGACGCCCACGTCGGTGTCGTGCTCCTGGTCGTGGTCAACGTGTGCGCGTTGGTCTTCGCGCTGCTGCTGGTGGGGCTCGCCCGGTTCGAGGGGTTCGCCCCGGAGGCGACCACCCGGCTCATCTGGCTCGCCGCGCTGGCTCCGCCCGCCTTCGTCCTGGTCATGGGGTACGCCGAGGGACTCGCCGGGCTGCTGGCCGTGGCGGTGTTCCTCGGTGCCCGCAGCGGGCGCTGGGAGCTGGCGGCCGTGGCCGGTCTGCTCGGCGGCCTGTGTCGCCCCCTCGGTCTGGTCCTCGCGGTGCCGGTACTTCTCGAGGCGGCCCGGGGGCTGCCCTGGCCGCTCGTCCGCCGGCTCGGCCCCAGCCCCAGCTCCAGCCCCGGCACGCCGACCACCACGCCTACGGCTGGAACACTCACCGCCCATGATGGGCTGCGTCGGCTGCTCGCCGTGCTCGCCCCGGTGGCCGGCGCCGGCATCTACCTGCTGTGGTCGGCGCACTCCTACGGTGACGGGCTGGCGCCGTTCACGCTGCAGCGCGACGCGGCACGTCACGGCAGCAGCTCGAACCCGCTGGCAGTGCTGTGGGACGCGGCGCGGGGCGCCTTTTCCGGCGAGCTGGGCACGGCGCTGCACGTGCCGTGGCTGCTCTTGGCGCTCGTCGGGCTGGTGGTCATGGCGCGCCGGCTGCCGGTGTCGTACCCGGTGTGGAGCGCCCTGGTCCTGGCGGCCGTGCTGACCGGCAGCAACCTGGACTCCGCCGAGCGGTACGTCTACGGGGCGTTCCCGTTCCTGCTGGTCGCCACGCTCGTCACCGGCCGGCGGGAGATCTTCACGTTCACACTCGCCGCCACCACGGCCGCGATGACCCTCTACGCGACGCTGGCCTTCACCCTCTCCTACGTGCCCTGACCGCCGGCCGCGCGTCGGTGGGTACATGGCGCATGGGCCCGCATCATCTCGCGAGCGCTTCCAGAAGCCCTTCCAGAAGATGGCGAAACGGTTAACGTAGAGGGGGACCGCACGATGATCGGTCGCCATCCCACGCCGCACCACGCCACGCGCAGCCGGTCATCCTCCGCTCGCAACCACGAGGTCAGGCCGCATTGGATGGAGTAGAGCTGGAGTACCAGCGGCTGTACCTGCCGCCGGGTACGGACTGCCGGGCAGCCGTCCAGATCCTCACGATGCACGCCGAGTTCGGCCACTGGGAGCTCGAACGCCTGCGGCTGTTCCCGGATGGCTCCCGGCGGGTGGTGCTGCGCCGCCGTCGGCGCCCCGGCGGCCTGGCCGGTTATCTGCCCACCTGACAGCCGCCCACCTGGCAACGGACCTGGGAGGGCGTGCGCACCTCGACCACGTCCGGAGCGATCCCCCGGGTCTGCAGATGCCGTCCCGACAATGCCCATCCGGCCGGCACCTCGACTCCGGGGGCGTCGGCTCCGGTGGCGTCGGCTCCCGCGTCGCCGGTATCCGCCTGCCGGGGCCGCCCCACCGTCCAGACGTCGGCCCGGAACCAGTGATCGCGCCAATCGGCGCTGTCGTCGGCCCGCAGCTGCACGAACCGGCGACGCAGAACCTGCCGGGCGACCTCCAGCGCGGACAACACGCTGACCTCGATGCCCCCGGACGACTCGGCCCGATCGGCGATCCACACACTGCCGTCCCGGCTGGCTTGCACGAGATAGGCGTAGGTAGCCGGGGGGTAGTCCGCGTCTGCGCCCACCGGAACTCCGACGCCCACCGGAGCTCCGACGCCGATGCTGGACAGCGGATCGCCAGCCATACCCCCATCATGTCATGCATTAACGATGACGCATACGCGGATGGTGCTCCGCGCGCGGACGGTGGCATCTCGTCAAGCCGTACCGGCAGGTTCGGGTCAGGAGGTCCGGGTCAGGATGCGTGCAGGAAGTGGTCGAGGACGCGGACGCCGAAACGCAGCGAGTCGAGCGGCACCCGTTCGTCCACCCCGTGGAACATGCCGGAGAAGTCCAGGTCGGGCGGCAGCAGCAACGGGGAGAACCCGAAGCAGCGGATGCCGAGCCGGGAGAAGGACTTCGCGTCCGTACCGCCGGAGAGCATGTAGGGCACGGCCCGGGCGATCGGGTCCTCGGCGCGCAGCGACGTGGCCATCGCCTCCACCAGCGCGCCGTCGAAGCTGGTCTCCAACGCCTGGTCGTGGACGACCCATTCGCGACGGATGTCCGGCCCGAGAATCTCGTCGAGCTGGCGGATGAACTCCTCCTCCTGACCGGGCAGATAGCGACCATCGACGTAGGCGGTGGCCTCGCCCGGGATCACGTTGACCTTATGACCGGCCTCGAGCTGGGTCGGGTTGGCGGTGTTACGCAGCGTAGCGCCGATCATCCGGGCGATCGGGCCGAGCTTCGCGACGGTCGCCTCCAGGTCGTCCAGGTCGAACTCGATGCCGAGCGCCTCCCCGAGGGAGTTCAGGAACACCCGGACCGTCGGGGTCATGACCAGCGGGAAGGTGTGCCGGCCGAGCCTCGCCACCGCCTCGCACAGCGCCGTCACCGCGTTGTCATCGCTGATCATCGAACCGTGGCCGGCCCGGCCGGCCGCGGTCAGCTTCATCCAGGCGATGCCCTTCTCCGCCGTCTCGATGAGGTAAAGGCGCAGGTCGTCGGAGACGGTGTAGGAGAACCCGCCGACCTCGCTGATCGCCTCAGAGCAGTCGGCGAACAGGTCGGGATGGTTCTCGACGAGCCAGCGCGCCCCGAGGGCACCGCCGGCCTCCTCGTCCGCGACGAAGGCGACGACGAGGTCCCGGGGTGGCCTGCGGCCGGTGCGGACGATGTCGCGGATGACCGCGAGGGTCATCGCGTCCATGTCCTTCATGTCCACCGCGCCCCGGCCCCACAGGCAGCCGTCGGCCTCCTCGCCAGCGAATGGCGGCAGGCGCCACTCGCTGGCATCCGCCGGCACCACGTCGAGATGACCGTGGACGAGCAACGGCGCACGCGAGGGATCCGCCCCCTCCAGCCGGGTCACCACGCTGGTGCGGCCCGGAGCCGACTCCAGCAGGGTCGGCTCGAGGCCCACCTCCGCGAGCTTCGCCGCGACGTACTCCGCGATCGGACGCTCGTTGCCGTCGCCGTTGCCACGGTTAACCGACTCGAAGCGGAGCATCTCCCGACAGAGCTCGACCACCTCGCCCTCCGCCGACGGGGCGGTCACCGGCAGGCGCAGGCCACCGGTGCGGTCGGGGGGGGTCGTGGACGCACTCGCCATGCCGCCTAGTCTGCCCCGTCGGGGGTGCAGCCGCCGGATTCGGGCCGTACCGTGAAGCAGAGTCGTAACCAGCCTGCAGCATTGCGCGTCCCGCTGCAGCATTGCGCCGTCCCGCGGGACGACCGGCATAGCGCGGGCATAGCACGGGCATAGCATGGCACCCGTGCCAACGCCGCACCTGCAGGGCGAGAAAGCGACGCTGCTGGCGACGCTGTACGGCAGAGCGCTGGACGCCGGGTCGGCTGACCCCATCCTGCACGACACCATGGCTCTGGACGCCGTCAAAAAGATCGACTTTGACTTCACCAGAACCGGTCTGCGCCGCAGCGAACACGCCCTCGTCGCGCTCAGGGCCAGGCACTTCGACGAGTGGACCCGCGAGTTCCTCACCACGCATCCGAAAGCCACCGTGCTGCACCTGGGCTGCGGCCTGGACACCCGCGCCTACCGCCTCGACCCCGGCCCCGGCGTGCGCTGGTTCGACGTGGACTACCCCAATGTGATGGATCTACGCCGGCGGCTGTACCCACCGCGTCAGGGTTACACGCTGCTCGGCTCGTCCGTGACCGACCCGTCCTGGCTGGCGCAGATACCGAGTGATCTTCCCGTGCTGATGGTCGCCGAAGGCCTGACCATGTACCTCCGCGAGGACGAAGGCACGGCAGTCCTCCGCCGGATCGTCCAACACTCCCCCGGCGGCCAGTTGGTCTTCGACGCCCTCAGCAGACGCGGTATCCGGATGCAGCGGTTCAACAAGACGATCCAGGCCGCCGGGGCGACCGTCTCCTGGGGCATCGACAGCTGCGCGGAACTTGAGGCGATCGACCCCCGGCTGCGGTGCGTGACCGCCATGAGCGCTTTCGACCTTGACCGGTCCGGGACGCTGCCGGCGGGCTATCGTGTGATGGCCGCGGTGGCGACGCTGGCCCCCGCCCTGCGACGGATGGCGGCCTTCTACCGGCTGGACTTCTGACGGACGTCTCCGCCCTGATCGGCGGCCCGGTCTTCAGATTGACGAGAAGCCGCTATCACCTTTCCTCCTCGCCCTCCTTGCCTTTCCAGAGCCTTTCGTGTCCGATTTATCCCTCTGGAAAGACAAGGGCAAGAGCAAGTCAGAACAGGTCAGACGGCAGGACGGCGGCGGAGCAGGTAGGTATCCATGATCCAGCCTTTACGCTCGCGGGCCTCGGCGCGGGTCCGTTCGATCAGTCCGCCGACCTCGGCGACCGGACCGTGCAGCAGGACCTCGTCCGGGGTGCCGAGGTAGGCGCCCCAGTAGATGTCGACGTCGTCGGCAGGCAGGGCCAGGAAGGTATTCTCGGCATCGAGCATGACGACGACGTCGTCGACCCCCGGCGGGAATCCGGCGGCGAGCCGGCGACCGGTCGTGATCTCGACCGGGCCGCCGATCCGGTTCAGGATCAGCCGGTGGCTGGCGGCGAGCGCCTGCACGCTGGTGATCCCCGGGATCACCTCGTAGTCGAACCGCACCACGCCCCGCGCCACGATCCGGTCGATGATGCGCAGCGTGCTGTCATACAGCGACGGATCACCCCAGACCAGGAACGCCCCGCAGCCGTCCTCGCCCAGCTCGTCGAGCATCATCCGCTCGTACAGCGCGGCCCGGCGGGAATGCCAGTCCTCGACGGCGGCAGTGTAGTCCGTCGGGGACCGGTCGCGGCTCGGGTCACGGGCCTCGACGATCCGGTAGCCGTTCCCCTCGACGTGCCGGTCGAGGATCTCCCGCCGCAGCCGGACCAGGTCCTCCTTCGCCGCCCCCTTGTCCAGGACAAAGAAGACGTCGGCCCGGTTCAGCGCCCTGACGGCCTGGATCGTCAGCTGGTCGGGGTCGCCGGCACCGATGCCAATGACGAGGATCGTGCGCATCTCAGCGCGGATCGGACCCGGCCGTGCTCACCGAATCCGGGCCCGCCGTAGCTGCCGGGCCCGGGGCGGCGCCCACCCCTGGGACGATCTTGCCGGGGTTGAGGTTGCGGCCCGGGTCGATGCCGTCGAACAGCGCCGTGAGCAGGCGCACGCCGGCTGGTGAGATGTCGTCGGCGAGCCAGCGCGCATGCTCGACACCGACCGCGTGGTGGTGGGACAGGGTGCCGGCATGCTCGATGAAGCCTTGCTGGATCGCGGACTTCACCGTGTCGTACCCGCCGATCGCCTCCAGCGTCACCGGGGAGGCGTAGGCGAACGTGAAGTACAGGCAGGCCCCGGAGTGGTACGAGTGCGACAGGTGGCACATGATCCAACCGGTCACGCCGATCTCGGCGAACGCCTTGTTCGCCCGTGCGACCACCCCCCGGTACAGCGGGCCGAGCTGCGACCAGGACGTCGACGTCTCCGACACGTCGGCCATCGCGCCCTGGCCGAGCAGGAAGTCCCGGATGTACGGGGTGTCGAACTTCTTCTGGTCGTAGAGCTGCCCCGGGCCGGTGCCGACACAGATCCCGCCCCGGCGCGCGACGATCGCCCCGACCAGCTTGCGCTGGGCCTTGACGTGCGCGGGTGAACCCTCGAAGCCAATGAACGACAGGCACATCTGATCGAGGTCGTACCTGCGGACCCGGCGCAGGTACTGCTTCATACCGGCCGAGACGAGACTCGAGGCCAGGGAGCCGCGCTTGCGGGTGGCGAAGGAGAACCGCGTCTCGTTGGCGTCGGAGACCCGGGTAACCGTCGGCGCGGCCTCGCTCGCGGCGATCTCCCGCATGGCCAGCAGTGCCGCGTCCCAGGTCGGGAAGAAGTAGCCGAGGATCACGCGCTGCTCGGGCACCCGGTGCACCTGCACGGTGGCCTCGGTGATGATCCCGAGCCGCCCCTCGCTGCCGAGAATCATCTCCCGCACGCTCGGGCCGGTCGACTGGCTGGGCACGGGCCGGGTGACGAGTACCCCGGCAGGGGTCACCACCCGCACCGCCCTGGTGATCTCCGCGATATCGCCGTACTTGTCGGACTGCATGCCCGACGAGCGGGTGGCGATCCAGCCGCCGAGGGTGGAGTGGGCGAAGCTGTCCGGGAAGTGGCCGAGCGTCCAGCTCTGCGCGGCCAGCTGCTCCTCCAGGTCCGGGCCGAGGGCGCCGGCCTGGATGCGGGCGAGGCGGGCGTCGGCGTCGATCTCCAGCACCCGGTCGAGCCGGCCGAGGTCGACGGAGATCACCGGGCGGGTCTCAGCGCGCGGCGCCTCGAGACTGCCGGAGATGTTGGTGCCGCCGCCGAACGGGATGACGACCGCGTCCGAGGCCAGCGCCGCGGCCAGCACCGCCCGGACCGCCCCCTCGTCTCCCGGGTAGACGACGACGTCGGGCAGCCGGCCGAGGTCGTGGTTACGAACCCGGACGAGGTCTCGCAGGCTCTTGCCGTAGGCGTGCACGACCCGCGCCTGTGCGTCGGTGGTGACGTGCTCCGCACCGGCGGCGTCGACGAGCGCGGCGCGCAGCGACTCCGGCAGCACGGGGTCCGCGATCGTCAGGTCCGCGAAGGCCGGTGGCTGGGCCGGCGGGTGGGTGATGTCGAGCCCGATGTGCGTGCGGATGAACGGCGCGAGGTCGGGCTTGTCACTGTGGCTGAAGGAGACACTCTCCTTGCCCCAGCCCCACCACTTCATGTGCGTGACCAACGATGGCTCCTCGACAGGGACGGGACGGAGGACGACGACTCCAGGGAAGGGCTAAGGGGGAGGGCGGCGGACCGCTCAGGTGCCGGCGAGGCGTTCGACGACCGGCGCCATGGCGGTCAACGCGTCCAGGGAGACCCCGATCGTGCTGAGGCCGAAACGCTCGCGGCGCTCGACGAGGTCGTCGACGATCTCGTCGACCGACCCGCACAGCGCGTGCGGGGTCGCGAGCGCCTGTTCGGAGGTGAGCCCGAACCCGGCGGCCAGCTGCTCGGCAACCTGGGTGCGGTTGTCGGTGACGACGACGAGGTGGATGCGGACCTGAAGGGTGAGATCGTCCCAACGGGCGCCGGCGGCCTCCCGGATCCAGCGGACCTTCTCCTCGGTCGCCGCCGTCGTCGCGTTGGCGCCGAGCGAGGCATCGATCACTCCGCCGACCATGTTCATGTTCAGCCCGATGATGTCGGCCTCGCGGGCGGCGAGGGTCAGCAGCCGGCGCCCGCCACCACCGATCACGATCGGCGGGTGGGGCCGCTGCACCGGCTTCGGCGTCCCGTTCAGGCCGGCGACCTGGTAGTGGGTGCCGCTGTAGGTGAACGGCCCGTCGGCGAACATCCCCTTGATGACAGCGAGGGACTCGGCAAGCCGGCCGATGCGCGCCCCCGGCGGGTCGAGCGGCAGACCGGCTCGGGAGTAGTCGGAGGTCATCCAGCCGGCTCCGAGGCCGAGTTCGAACCGTCCGCCGGACAGCGCGTCGAGGGTCGCTGCCTCTTTGGCCAGCACCACCGGATGGCGGTAGTCGTTGCTGAACACCATCGCGCCGATCCGCAGCGTCGTCGTCGCGTCGGCCGCGGCCATCAGCGCCGCGATCGGCGCGACCTGCTCGTCGAGATGGTCGGAGACGGTCAACGTCGCGTAGCCGAGATCCTCGACCCGGCGGGCGAGGTCGGCCCATGACCGGGCGCTCACCTCGGCGGGGGAGGAACACTGGATGTTGAACCGGAACGGCCGTTTGTACGGCCCGCCGGAGACCTCGGTCACCGCAGTCACTCCTCACTCACCGGGGCATCTCCAGGATGGGACACCTCGAGGACGGGCACTCGCCGGTGACATCCTCGAGGACGAGGCGGGTACCAAGATAGCCCGTCGGGCGACCGGCGACCGCCGTTGACCGTCCCCGGCGCGACCCGACCGGTGCCTGACCATCACCCGGCCCGGCCCGACCGATACCTGGCCGTCACCGGCCCGACCCGACCGGCGCCTGACCATCACCGGCCCGACCGGCGCCGCGACCGCAGGTACTCGCCGGCCGCCCGTGCCTGCTCCGGGGTCGGCGGCGGCTCGCGCAGCGCCTGGACGGCGGCACGGCGCGCCTCCCCGGTCAGCCGGTCGACGTAGAGGATCCCGTCGAGATGGTCGACCTCGTGCTGGAAGCAGCGCGCAAGCAGGCCCTCACCGGCGTACTCGACCGGCTGCCCCCTAACGTCCACCCCACGGACCCGCGCGGCCAGCGCCCGCGTGGTCGGGAAGTGCAGCCCCGGGACGGACAGGCATCCCTCCGGGTCGTGCTGCTGGGTCCCGCCGGGCTGCCGGGCCTCCCCAGGCTGCCCCGGGTCCGGGCCGAGTTCCAGCACCGGGTTCACCACCATCCGTGGCACCCGTGGGACCGACTCGTCACGCGGGTCGTAGTCGACGTCGAAGACGAACAGGCGCAGCCCGACCCCGATCTGCGGGGCGGCGAGCCCCACCCCGGGCGCGTCGTACATGGTGTCGATCATGTCGGTGACCAGCCGACCGAGCGCAGTGCCGAACTCCGTGACCAGCGTGGTCGGAGTGCGCAGAACGGGATCACCAACAGTGCGGATCGGGAGCACGGTCATGCGGGATACTGTGCCACGTGAATCGTGAAGGACACCTGGATCGTGAAGGACAGTCGGACGGATCGTGACGGCCGGCGTGGCGATCCGTCCGCCGCCGGGACCGCCGCGTTGCGCGCCCGCGGGGAGCGGGTCACCCCAGCCCGCCGGGCGGTGCTCCAGGTGCTCGCCGACACGAGCGAGCACCTGTCCGTCGACGACGTCTTCGCCCGGGCGGAGACGATCGTCCCGGGCCTGCACCGCACCACCGTCTATCGCGCGGTGGAGACCCTCGGCGACCTCGGCCTGGTCACCCACGTCCACCCCGACCACGGGCCGGCCGTCTACCATCTGGCGGCGGCCCTCACCGGCGGCGCCCACCTGCACGTCCGGTGCCGCTCCTGCGGCACGATCCTCGACGTGCCCGCGGACCTGCTCGACGACGTCGCGCGCCGGCTCGCCACCACCGTCGGGTTCACCCTGCAGCCCGACCACGCCGCCCTTGCCGGCCGGTGCCGCGCCTGTTCGGCGAGGGCCCCGTCCGTAGACGGGGACCTCGCACCCGCGTGACGAGGGCCCGCGGGCGGCGCGGCGAGGGCCTCGCACCGGCGTAATCTCGCAGGTACCGACTATCGCGAGGAGGCCGCGGGGATGTCGCCGGAGCAGGGCCCGGTCGTGCTGGGCATCGAGACGTCCTGCGACGAGACCGGGGTGGGGCTCGTCCGGAACGGCACGCTGCTGGGCGAGGCCCTGTCGACGAGCATGGACCAGCACGCCCGCTACGGCGGAGTGGTCCCCGAGATCGCCGCCCGGGCCCACGTGCAGGCGCTGGTGCCCTGCGTGCGCGCGGCGCTGTCTTCGGCGGGGCTGTCCGCGGCGGACATCGGCGCCGTCGCAGTCACCGCCGGCCCCGGCCTCGCCACCGCCCTGCACGTCGGGGTGGCCGCGGCGAAGGCGTACGCCACGGCGCTCGACGTTCCCCTCTACGGCGTGCACCATCTCGCCGGTCACCTCGCCGCGGACCTCGTCGACGGCGAACCGCTGCCCGATCCCCTCATTGCCCTGATCGTCTCCGGCGGGCACACGTCGCTACTGCGGGTGGGGGACCTCGCCCGCGACCCGATCATCCACCTCGGCGACACGCTTGACGACGCGGCCGGAGAGTGCTTCGACAAGGTCGCCCGGGTGCTCGGCCTGCCCTATCCGGGCGGTCCCGCGGTCGACCGGGCCGCGGTCGGCCACGATGCGACGGCGCTGGCCTTCCCCCGGCCGCTGACCGGCCGGGCGGACGCGCCCTACACCTTCTCGTTCTCGGGACTGAAGACCGCCGTCGCCCGGCGGGTCGAGTCGCATCCCGACTCCCCCATACCGGCCGGCGATGTGATCGCTTCCTTCCAGGAGGCGGTCGTCGACGTGCTCACCGCCAAAGCGGTCCGTGTCTGCCTCGACCACGGGATCGGTGACCTGCTCATCGTCGGCGGGGTCGCGGCGAACAGCCGACTGCGGGCGCTGGCGGCCAGCCGCTGCGAGCAGACCGGCCTGCGGCTGCGGATACCGGCCCGTCGGCGGTGCACGGACAACGGCGTGATGATCGCGGCGTTGGGTGACCTGCTCGTCCGCGCCGGCGCCGAGCCCTCCCCCGCCGAGCTCACCGCCAGGCCGGGCGCGTTCCTCGAACGGGCCCAGCTCGGCGTCGCGCTGCCGGCCCTGCATGCCGCGTGAGCACCGACGGGTCCCTCGAACGGGAGAAGCGCGACGATGCACCTCGGGCATGAGGAGTTCCAGAGAAGCGGCGGGCGGGCCGGTGCGGGACCAGCCGGTGCGGATCGGGGTCGGCGGCCCGGTGGGCAGCGGTAAGACGGCCCTGGTCGCCGCGCTGTGCCGGGCCCTGTCGTCGAGCCTGCGCATCGGGGTGGTGACGAACGACATCTACACCACCGAGGACGCCGACTTCCTGCGCCGGGCCGGCGTGCTCGATCCCGAACGGATCCGCGCGGTCGAGACCGGCTGCTGCCCGCACACCGCGATTCGCGACGACATCACCGCGAACCTGGACATGGTCGAGGACCTGGAGACCGACACCGG